>NZ_JBMDJT010000065.1:0-4062 GCF_057809335.1 Microbacterium sp. FG3
GCGCGCCTTCCGCGCCGAGGCCGCCCGCGCGCGCGTCGAGCGCCGAGCCGCCAAGCCGCGCGTATCGGCGGCGTTCGTCGCCGTCGCGGCGGGCCTGGCGCTCGTCGCGGCCGTCGGCGCCTGGATCGGCTTCCAGGCCCTCGCGCCCGACGCGGCGGTCCCGGCGGCCGTGCTCGCGGCGGCTGCCGTGCTCGCGCTCGCGATGATCGTGGCGGGCGCACTGCGCCGGCGCAGCGGCCTTCTCGCCCTCGCGGCGGTGGTGCTGCTCGCCGTCGGGGGCACCGCCACGGCGGCGCGCACCTTCGGCAACGTGCTGCCGTCCTCCGCGGACGTCTACGTGGTGCCGGGCACGCACGAGTTCGTGCAGCCGTTCGGGTACCTGAGCGTCAGTATGTGGGCAAATGCGGGCCGCGCGGACGGTGTGATGGAGGTCCGCAAGCGCGATGGCGTGACGATGATCAGCGTCGGCCACGACGCCGACACACGCATCGAGATCGCGCCCGGCTTCGCCGGCACGGTGCGGCTCATCGACCGCGCGCATCCGAGCGGCCGCGAGGTCGCGCCGCGCACGAACGGCACGTGGCTGTTCGCCTACGACGGCGGGGCAGGCGCCCCCGAGCGCGTGCTGCGCCTGGATCAGCAGGACGGCATCATCGACATCTACCGCACCTACGAGGACTGACATGACCGAGAACATCGACACGCGCACCACTCCCGCCGTCCGCTGGGCGGCGATCGTGTGGGGCGCCCTCCTCGCCGCCGTCGCGGTCGCCGGCATCGCGATCCTCGCGGCGCCCGAGCTGGCGATGGCGCTCAACGAATCGGTCAGCGCGCTGCTCCTGGAGGCCGAGGCCGGCTGGATCCTCGCGCTCGCCCTCATGGCGCTGGGCATCGCGATCGCG
The DNA here is from genome assembly GCF_057809335.1 of Microbacterium sp. FG3. Classification (NCBI taxonomy): domain Bacteria; kingdom Bacillati; phylum Actinomycetota; class Actinomycetes; order Micrococcales; family Microbacteriaceae; genus Microbacterium; species Microbacterium sp. FG3. The sequence continues at coordinate 903 of NZ_JBMDJT010000065.1, forward strand.
ATCGGCGGTCTCGTCCTCGCCCTGCGCCGTTCCGCGAAGGCTCCCTCCGCGACCTGAGGCGCCGCCACCGGGGGAGGCCGGCGGCGGCGCGACGACCGTCGTCAGCGGGCGAGCCAGCCGCCGTCCACGACGAGCACGTGGCCGTTGACGTAGGCGGCGTCCGGCCCGGCGAGGAAGGCGACCGCGCCGGCGATGTCGCTCGGCTCGCCCCAGCGCCCCGCGGGGATGCGCTCGCGGATCTCGCGCTCCCGCTTCCCGTCTGCCCGCAGCGCGGCGGTGTTGTCGGTGGCGATGTAGCCCGGCGCGACGCAGTTGACGGTGACCCCCGCGGCCGACCACTCGTTCGCGAGCGTCTTCGTCATGCCGACGACGGCGTGCTTGCTCGCCGCGTACGAGACGACGTTGATGCCGCCCTGGAACGACAGCAGCGACGCGATCGTCACGATGCGGCCGTCGCCGCGCTCGACCATGCCGCGGCCGAGCGCCTGTGTGAGGGTCCACACCGCGTCGAGGTTGACGTCGAGCACCCGCCGCCAGCCCTCTCGGGAGTGGTCGACGGCGGGCTCGCGGTGGATGATCCCCGCGTTGTTCACGAGGATGTCCACCCGCTCGCCCGCGGCGAGCTCGTCGGCGACCCGGCGCGTCTCGTCGGGGTCCGACAGGTCGCAGCGGACCGTGCCGACGGCGTGGCCCTCGGCCCGCAGCGACTCCGCGCCGGCCTCGACGGAAGCCCGCCCCAGGAGCACCACCTCGGCCCCGCGCTCGGCGAGCAGCCGCGCGCACGCGAAGCCGATGCCGGCGCCGCCGCCCGTGACGACGGCGCGGCGGCCGGCCAGCGGGCGGGCCGCGTCGACGGCGCTCACCTCAGGTCCTTCGGCTCGACGGCCTCGACGTCGCTGTAGTCGACGTTCTCGCCCGCCATCGCCCACACGAACGAGTACGCGCCGGTGGCGACGCCGGTGTGGATCGACCACGGCGGCGACACCACGGCATCGCGGTCGTGGAGCATGAGGTGGCGCGTCGCGCCCGGCTCGCCCATCAGATGCACGAGCACGTTGTCGCCGAGCCCGTCGTAGAGGTAGATCTCCGTGCGCCGCGCGTGCAGGTGGGACGGCATCGTGTTCCACACCGATCCGGCGGCCAGCGTCGTGATGCCGAGCACGAGCTGGTTCGCGGCGATGCCGTCCGCGTGGATGTACTTGCGGATCGTGCGCTCGTTCGCCTGCTCCGCCGATCCGAGGTGCAGCGCCTCGACGTGGTCGCGCGCCGCGAGGGCAGCGGTGCCGGCGCGGTGGGCGGGCGCCGAGACGAGGTAGAGGGTGCCGTCGCCGCGGAACGCGACCCGGCGCGTGCCCATCGGCAGGTAGAGCACGTCGTGCCCGCCCATCGAGAAGCTCTCGTCGTCGGCCGTCACCTCCACGGATCCGTCCAGGCACACGACGCCCAGCTCGCGCCGCTCGAGGAAGTGCTCCGCGCGCAGCGCGTCCGGCGCCTCGAGCGGCACCTCCTCGCCCTGCACGCGCACGCCGCCGATGAGCAGGCGATCGTCGTGCGCGTACGCGAAGGACAGTTCTCCGGGGCGGAAGAGGTCGCGCACGACGAAGCGGTCGCGCAGGTCCTGCTCGTCCAGGAATCCGAGGTCGTTCGGATGCGTGCTCCACAGCTCTGTGAAGGTCATATCAGGCGTCTCTCCCTGCCGGTAATTCCGCCACGCGGAAAACGTTTCCTATCTACGGGAATTCTATTGATTATGGTGGGACATGTCATCGACCAGTTCTCGAAGACCGAGAACCCGATCAAGGAGGATCCGTGGCACGGAAACGAATGCGGGCGCTGCCGGCGCTCGCGCTGGCGTCGGTCGCCGCCATTGCGGTCGGCTGCGCGCCGGGGCAGCTCGAGGGCGAGGGGGACGAGCCGCAGGACGTGCAGACGCTCGCGCCCGAGGACTTCGCCGGCCTCACGCTCGAGTACATGTACTTCACCGACGGGCCGGACGAGGAGGGCACCCGCCAGCTCATCGCCGAGTTCGAGGAGGAGTACGACGTCACCGTCGAGCTCGAGATCCTGCCGTACGCGGACCTCGTCACCTCGACCCTGAACCGCCTCTCGGGCGGCAACCCGCCCGACGTGGTGCGCCTCACGGGCCTGACCGACTTCCGCGACGACCTGCTCGTGCTCGACCCGTACCTGGGCGAGGACTACCGCGAGCAGTTCCTGCCGGGCCCGACGAGCGCCGTCCTCAACGACGACGACGAGATGATCGCCGTGCCGAGCGACCTGACGATGAACGGCCCGTTCATCAACGTCGACCTGTTCGAGCAGGCCGGCGTGGAGGTCCCGACCGAGTGGACGTGGGACGAGATGCTCTCGGCGGCCCAGGAGGTCAAGGAGGCCACGGGCGTGCCCTACGCCTTCGCGATGGACAAGTCGGGCCACCGCCTCTCCACCATCCTGAGCGAGTACGGCACCTACCTGCTGGACGACGACGGTAACGCCCTCGACATCGACAGGGCGGAGGCCGCGCTGCAGCCGATCGTCGAGATGATGGCGAGCGGCGACATGCCGGCAGACTTCTGGCTGGGATCGGGATCGCGCTACCAGGGCGCCAACGAGATCTTCCTCGCGGGCGAGACGCCGATCTACCTCTCCGGCAACTGGCAGGTCGCCCAGTTCGTCGAGAACGCCCAGTTCGACTGGACCGTCGTGCCCAACCCGTGCGAGACCGAGTGCGGCGGGTTCCCCGGCGGCAAGTTCATGGCGGCGTTCGAGCAGTCGGAGAACCCCGCCCTCGCAGCCGAGTTCATCCGCTTCATGAACGACGCCGAGCAGCAGGAGACGTTCGTGACGGTGGGTGGGCAGCTGCCGACCCGCGTCGACCTCTCCGAGAGCGGCGTCACCTACCCGGACGAGGCCGCCCAGGAGGCGATGGACGTCTTCCTGGCCGACCTCGTCGACACGCCCGAGGAGGGCTTCGAGTCCAACGGGCACCCGGCGTTCAGCGCGTCGGCGACCGCGCTCGTCGACGAGCTCTCGACCGTCGTGGCCGGCCAGAAGGACCTGCGCACCGCGCTGACCGACCTGAGCGCCGAGATCGACGCGCTCGTGGAGGAAACCACGTCGTGACCACTGCCGCACTGGTCACCTCCCGGCCGCCGCGCCC
>NZ_JBMDJT010000066.1:0-3394 GCF_057809335.1 Microbacterium sp. FG3
GCCCCTGCGCGATCAGCGCCGCGGCGTGGGTGCGCGATCGGGCCAGGCCCCGCGCGGCCAGCGCCGCGTCGAGGCGCTCGCTCACCGCTGCTCGCCGCGCGTCTCGGGAGCTGCCTCGCCCGGTGCCGACTCGAGGCGGCGCGCGAGCTCGTCGTGCAGGGCCGCGTACGCCGCGGCGCGCTGCGCGAGCGGCTGCTGCTCGACCACCCGCACGCGGCTGACGAGGCCCTCGCCCGTCTCGTCCTCGGGGATCACGCTGTCCATGCCCCCACGCTACCTCTGGCGGTGGAAGGGATCGGCGTAGAGCCGCTCGGGCACGCGGAATCCGAAGATCTGCCTGCCCGTGGTCCAGATCGCGTGCGCGCCCGCGCGCAGCAGATCGATGTCGCTGCCCTCCGAGAGGATCTCGATGTCCGGCCCGCTGACGCGCACCCTGGCGTCGCGCACTGTGGTGACATCGCCCTTCTGCTTCACGACCGGGTAGGGCTCGAACAGCTCGCGCAGGTCGCTCAGGATGTACGTCGGGCGCGAGTGCGCCGGCGCGGCCAGGATGTGCTTGGGCCGGTCGATCCCCGTCAGCACCACGGCGGAGTCGATGCCCGCGGCCTGCGCGCCCTGGATGTCGGTGTCGAGGCGATCGCCCAGGAACAGCGGCTTGGCGGCGCCGAAGCGGGCGACGGCCTCGTGGAAGATCGGCGCCTCCGGCTTGCCCGCGACCGTCGCGAGGCGGCCGACCGCGGTGTGCACGGCGGAGACGAGCGTGCCGTTGCCCGGCGCGATGCCGCGCGCCTGCGGGATCGTCCAGTCCGTGTTGGTGGCGATCCAGGGGATGCCGCCGTCCTCCTCGGGCGTCGCGAGCGCGTACGCGGCCTCGGCGAGCTGGGTCCATCCCACGTCGGGCGCGAAGCCCTGCACGACGGCGGCCGGAGCATCCTCGGCGCTGCGCGTGACCACGTAGCCGGCCTTCTCGAGCTCGACGACGAGGCCCTCGCCGCCGACCACGAGCACGGTCGCGCCCGGTGCGACCTTCTCGCCGAGCAGCCGGACGGCCGCCTGCGGGCTCGTGACGACTTCCTCGGGGCGCGTGGGCAGCCCGAGGCCCGTGAGATGCGCGGCGACGGTGGCGTCGGTGCGCGAGGCGTTGTTGGTGATGTACCCCAGCCGGCGCCCCTCGCCGGCCGCGCGCGTCAGGCTCTCGACGGCGTGCGGCAGCGGACCGGGGCCCGCGTAGACGACGCCATCGAGATCCGCGAGCACCACGTCGACGCCGTCGAGCGGTGCCGCCTCGGTCTTCTTAGCGAACAGCGCCATCGGTGCCGTCAGCCTCCTCGTCCTCGGTCTGCGGGTCGGTATGCGGGTTCTCACCGGCGTCGATCACGCCGGCGTCGGCGAGGATCTGGTCGACCTCGTCCTCGATCGTGAAGCCCTCGTCGGCGGGCTCGCCCTCGTCGTCGTGCTCGTCGGCGAGGGGCTCCTCCGACGACTCGTCCTCGGACGGCTCGGCAGCCGAGTCGAGGTCGGCGGGCTCCGCGTCCGCCGCGTCGGGACCGGCCGGCTCGTCCGCGTCGGCGTGCTCATCGGCGAACTCCGGCTCGATCTCCTCCACCTCGTCCACGAGGATCTCGTCGCCCTGCGCCAGGTCCTGGTCGATGGCGTCCGCCGCGATCTCGGCACGCGCGTGCCATTCGGCCGCCTCGTCCTCCCGCCCGAGGTCCTCGAGCACGGCCGCGCGAGCGGCGAACAGGCCGGGGCTCCACGGGAACGCGCGATCGGGATCGGCCTCGGGCACGTCCAGCTCCGCGAGCGCGAGCTCGGTCTGACCGAGGTCGAGGCGCGCGCCCGACAGGGCGATCGCCAGCTCGACGCGCTGCTCGACCGAGAGCGCGTCGCGGTCGGCGGCGCGCCCCTCCTCCAGCGCCTTCTCGGGGCGGCCGACGCCGCGCTCGCTGTCGACGATCATGGCGACGTGGTCGTTGCGGCCCGTGATGCGGCGCAGCGTGCGCAGCTCGCGCAGCGCGAGGGCGAAGTCACCCAGCGTGTAGGCGGTGACCGCCAGCGTCTCGCGCGCCAGGGCGACGCGGCCCGCGTGACGGACCGCCGCGAGGGCGTGCTCGTGGGCCAGCTGCGGGTCGTCGTCGATCAGGCGCGCCGCCATGACGATGTGGCGTGCCACGCGGTCGGCGTTCTCCTTGCTCAGCGTCTTGAGCTCGTTCTGCTGACCGTGCAGATCCTTGGGCGTGACGTCGTCGGGCAGCTCCGGATCGGGAATGCGCGGCGCGCGGTCCTCGTCACGGTCGCGACGCGCGCCGGTGGCGCGCTCGTCGCGGTCCTGCCAGCGGCGCGGTGCCTCGCGGTCGTCGCGGGGCGGGCGAGCGCCGCGGCGGTCGCCGGAGGGACGACGGTCGCGGGAATCTCCCTCGTACCGGCGCGGGCGGTCGCCTTCGTCGCGGCGCGGACGGTAGCCGGCGCGATCCTGCCGCGGGCGGTACCCGTCGCGATCGTCGCGAGGACGATACCCGCCACGATCGTCGCGCGGACGCGAGCCATCCCGGTCCTCGCGGGCGCGGTAGCCGTCCCCGTCGCGGCGCGGGCGGAACCCGCCGTCGCGAGCCGCGCGGTCGCCGTCACGGCGCGGACGGTCGTCGCGGTCCTGGCGTGGACGCGAGGGTCCCGCGTCACGCTGCGGGCGGTAGCCGCCCTCGGCGCGGGGCGGGCGGAAGCCCCCGTCGCGAGCCGGGCGATCGCCGTCCCGGCGCGGACGGTCGTTCTCGTCACGGCGCGGGCGGTATGCGTCGCGGGACGAGCCCGCGCGGTTGCCGTCGCGGGCGGAACCCGAGCGCTGCCCGTCGTGACCCTGACCGGAGCGGTAGCCATCGCGGTCCTGCCGCGGACGGTAGCCGTCGCCCTCGCGACGGGGACGGTACTCCCCTTCGCCACGCGGACGGTAACCGCCATCGCGCGCAGAGCGACCGCCCTCACCGCGAGAGCGCGAGTCGTCGCGGTCCTGGCGCGGGCGGTAGCCGTCACCTCGCCGACGAGGACGATCGTCGCCGGCCCGAGGCAGCCGCTGACCGTCGCGGGCAGCGGGGCGAGCGCCCTCGCGGTAGGGCCTCGACCCGCGGTCGTCCTGGCGGCCCGATCGGTCGTCGCGACGGGGCTCGCCGCGATCCGCTCGCGCGGCATCGCGGCCACGCGAGTCGTCGCGACGGGATCCACCCTGCGGTGAGCGGCGGGGGCCGTCCCTGTGATCGCGCGGATCCCGCTTGTCAGCGTCGTCAGCCATTGTCCCCGTCCCTCTTCTACGGCGTCGAAGCACCGTACCGCTGTTGGATTGTGATTGTCGTGTGAACGACGGAAGGCCGCCCAGCGTTGGGCGGCCTTCCGGTGAAGTGGT
>NZ_JBMDJT010000067.1:0-2195 GCF_057809335.1 Microbacterium sp. FG3
CCCCCCCCCCCCCCCCCCCCCCCCCCCCCCCCCCCCCCCCCCCCCCCCCCCCGCGACAGTCCCGGATCGAGGAACCACACCATGACCAAGCGCATCGTCGTGACCGGAATCGGCGCCACGTCGGCCATCGGCGGCACGGCTCCCGAGAACTGGCAGAACCTGCTCGCCGGCGCCTCCGGCGCCCGCCCGCTGGAGCACGACTGGGTCGAGGAGTACCAGCTCCCCGTCACCTTCGCCGCTGAGGCCATCGTGCGGCCCGAGGAGGTGCTCGCGCGCCCCGTCGCGAAGCGACTCGACCCCGCGTCGCAGTTCGCAATGGTGGCGGCCATGGAGGCCTGGGAGGACGCGGGCGCGCCCGAGGTCGCGCCCGAGCGCCTCGGCGTCGACTTCGCCACCGGCATCGGCGGCGTCTGGACGCTGCTGGACGCCTGGGACACCCTGCGCGAGAAGGGCCCGCGCCGCGTCATGCCGATGACGGTGCCCATGCTCATGCCGAACGCGGCGGCCGGCAATCTGTCGCTGCACTTCAACGCCCGCGCCTTCGCCCGCACGGTGGCGTCGGCATGCGCCTCGAGCGTCGAGTCGATCGCGAGCGCTTACGAGCACATGCAGCTCGGCCTGGCCGACATCGTCATCGCGGGCGGCACCGAGTCGGCCATCCACCCGATCACCGTCGCCTCGTTCGCGTCGATGCAGGCGCTCTCGCGCCGCAACGACTCGCCGGAGACCGCGTCGCGCCCCTTCACCTCGGACCGCGACGGCTTCGTCATGGGCGAGGGCGCCGCCGTGCTCATCCTCGAGACCGAGGAGCACGCCCTGGCCCGCGGCGCGAAGATCTACGCGCGCCTGGCCGGCGCCGGCACCACCGCCGACTCGTACCACATCACGGCCAACGACCCCTCGGGTCAGGGCGCCGCGCGCGCCGTCAAGCTCGCGCTCGAACAGGCCGGCGCGACCCCGGACGACGTCACGCACATCAATGCGCACGCCACGTCCACGCCGGTGGGCGATGTCGCCGAGTACGCCGCCCTGAAGTCGGTGTTCGGCGACCGCGTGAACGAGATCCCGATCTCGGCCACGAAGGCCTCCACGGGCCACCTGCTGGGCGGCACGGGCGCGATCGAGTCGGTGTTCTCGGTGCTGGCGGTCAAGGAGCGCATCGCTCCCCCGACCATCAACCTCGTGAACCAGGACCCGGAGATCCCCGTGCGCGCCTCGTCGCAGCCGCAGCCGCTGAGCGAGGGCCCGCAGCTGGCGATCAGCAACTCGTTCGGCTTCGGCGGCCACAACGCCGTCGCCGCCTTCGCGTCTTATGACTGAATCTGCGCGCGCTTCGCGCTGCGGGGGGGCCGCACTCGCGGCCCCACCCTCGCGCTCCGCGCTCGCACTGTGATCGGTTCGAGTTGACCGGTTGCTGAACGTCAGCGGCGAAGCCGCGGAGATGAAGCGACCACAGCAAGCGAACGTACTGCGGCCGCCCGGGATCCTTCACCGGGCGGCCGCAAGTCTGTGTGCGCGGGGCGTCAGCCGACCTTGTGCAGCCACACCACCGGCGCCTCGTCGCTGGCGTGGCGGAACGGCTCGAGCTCCTCGTCCCACGCCGCGCCGAGCGCGATCGACAGCTCGCGCTGCAGCTCGAACGCGTCGCCCGCGGCGACCTCCATCGCGTAGCGGATGCGGTCCTCGGGGATGACGACGTTCCCGGCCGTGTCCATCTGCGCGTAGTGGATGCCGAGGTCGGGCGTGTGCATCCAGCGGCCGCCGTCGCTTCGCGGCGTCGGGTCCTCCGAGACCTCGAACCGCAGGTGCTCCCAGCCGCGGATGGCGGTCGCGAGGGCGGCGCCGGTGCCCGCCGGCCCCTCCCAGTAGAACTCGGCGCGGCGGGCGCCGGGCATCATCGGCTGGTCCGCCCAGTCGAAGGCGACGGCGCGGCCGAGGGACCGCCCGACCGCCCATTCCAGGTGCGGACACAGCGCTTTCGGCGCCGAGTGGATGTAGACCACCCCGCGCGCCTGTGGTGTCGCCATGATCTCTCCGTTCGTCAGGTACGTCTTCCCCTACGACCTGACCGGCGATCCGGCTGACAGAACTGTTCGGTTGCGCCTCGATTATCGCCCACGCCCGCGGTAATCACAAGCGTGCGACTTGACTCGCGTAAAAGGTCCGGGAGCGGCAGCGTGTGCCTCACGTAAGAA
>NZ_JBMDJT010000068.1:0-1847 GCF_057809335.1 Microbacterium sp. FG3
GTCGTGTGAACGACGGAAGGCCGCCCAGCGTTGGGCGGCCTTCCGGTGAAGTGGTGTCCGGCGGTGTCCTACTCTCCCACAGGGTCCCCCCTGCAGTACCATCGGCGCTGAGAGGCTTAGCTTCCGGGTTCGGAATGTGACCGGGCGTTTCCCTCTCGCTATGACCGCCGAAACTCTTTCGATGTTTCAGCACATCAACACGAAGAATGTGTTGGTGTGGTGCCCGTACATCGGGAACCACATAGTGGACGCGAACACGCATAAAGAATGAGTGATTTGTAAGTCATCGGCTTATTAGTACCAGTCAGCTGCACACATTGCTGTGCTTCCACGTCTGGCCTATCAACCCAGTAGTCTGCTGGGAGCCTCTCACCCTCTAGGGGCATGGAAGTCTCATCTTGAGGCCGGCTTCCCGCTTAGATGCTTTCAGCGGTTATCCATCCCGAACGTAGCCAAACAGCGGTGCCCTTGGCAGGACAACTGTCACACCAGAGGTTCGTCCAACCCGGTCCTCTCGTACTAGGGTCAGATCCTCTCAAACTTCCTACGCGCGCAGCGGATAGGGACCGAACTGTCTCACGACGTTCTAAACCCAGCTCGCGTACCGCTTTAATGGGCGAACAGCCCAACCCTTGGGACCTACTCCAGCCCCAGGATGCGACGAGCCGACATCGAGGTGCCAAACCATGCCGTCGATATGGACTCTTGGGCAAGATCAGCCTGTTATCCCCGAGGTACCTTTTATCCGTTGAGCGACAGCGCTTCCACAAGCCACTGCCGGATCACTAGTCCCGACTTTCGTCCCTGCTCGACCTGTCAGTCTCACAGTCAAGCTCCCTTGTGCACTTACACTCGCCACCTGATTGCCAACCAGGTTGAGGGAACCTTTGGGCGCCTCCGTTACTCTTTGGGAGGCAACCGCCCCAGTTAAACTACCCACCAGGCACTGTCCCTGAACCGGATCACGGTTCGAAGTTAGATATCCAGAGTGACCAGAGTGGTATTTCAACAACGACTCCACGAACACTGGCGTGTCCGCTTCAAAGTCTCCCACCTATCCTACACAAGCCACACCGAACACCAATACCAAGCTGTAGTAAAGGTCACGGGGTCTTTCCGTCCTGCTGCGCGTAACGAGCATCTTTACTCGTAATGCAATTTCGCCGAGTTCGTGGTTGAGACAGTTGGGAAGTCGTTACGCCATTCGTGCAGGTCGGAACTTACCCGACAAGGAATTTCGCTACCTTAGGATGGTTATAGTTACCACCGCCGTTTACCGGGGCTTAAATTCGGAGCTTCGCCTTGCGGCTGACCCTTCCTCTTAACCTTCCGGCACCGGGCAGGCGTCAGTCCGTATACATCGTCTTGCGACTTGGCACGGACCTGTGTTTTTAATAAACAGTCGCTACCCACTGGTCTCTGCGGCCCACACACGCTTTCGGAGCAAGTCCTAATACGCGCTGGGCCCCCCTTCTCCCGAAGTTACGGGGGCATTTTGCCGAGTTCCTTAACCACGATTATCTCGATCTCCTTGGTATTCTCTACCTGACCACCTGAGTCGGTTTGGGGTACGGGCGGCTGGAACCTCGCGTCGATGCTTTTCTCGGCAGCTGAGGATCACCCACTTTTTATCCGCATCGTGTCTCAGCCTGTATGAGAGGCGGATTTGCCTACCTCTCGGCCTACGCACTTGCACCAGGACAACCATCGCCTGGCTTGGGCTACCTTCCTGCGTCACACCTGTTAATACGCTAACCGCACCAGCATGGGGTCGCGCGCTCCACCAGCCGGCGTCACCCGAAGGTGACAGTGACTGGCTTTGGGCGCTTAGCACCACTGGATTGGTT
>NZ_JBMDJT010000069.1:0-1649 GCF_057809335.1 Microbacterium sp. FG3
CCTGGATCGTGTCACCGTCGGGTGATTTCGCGGGTTGAGGATCGTTGAGGCTTGATTTTCCGGGGGTGTTGGTGCCTCGTGCGGGGCACTAACGGCGTCGATCTAGACTCGCTCGGTGGGGTGGTTCGTGCGGAAGGTGCGCACCGCGTCGGGTGCGACGGCGGTGCAGATCGCGTCGAAGACCCGTGGTGTGCGGACGATCGTGGAGCACCTCGGCTCCGCGCACGACGATGAGCAGCTCGCGGTGCTGGTCGCGATCGCGCGGGAGCGGATCGCGGAGCTGGCCGGGCATGTCCCGTTCGATCTGGACGGGCTGGGCGCGACGCCGCCGGCCACGACCGCGCCGACGGTGACCGGGTCGAGGTCCAGGTTGTTGTGGGATGTCCTCGAGGACGCCTACGCCCGTCTCGGGTTCGACGCGGTCGGCAACGACACATTCAAGAAGCTGGTCCTGGCCCGCGTCGTCGAGCCGACCAGCAAGGCGGACACGCTGCGGGTGTGGGACGAGCTCGGTGTCCCGGGTGCGCCGTCGCTGTCGACCGTGTGGCGGACCCTCGCCCGCAGCGTTGAGCAGGACTGGCGGTCGAAGATCGCCGCCGCAGCCTACGCGCATGCGACCCGATCTGGCCCGCTCACCGTCGTGCTCTACGACGTCACCACCCTCTACTTCGAGGCGGAGCGTGAAGACAAGCTCCGCAAGGTCGGGATGAGCAAAGAGCGCCGCGTCGACCCGCAGATCCTCGTCGGCCTCCTCGTGGACCAGGGCGGGTTCCCCCTCGAAGTCCACGAGTTCGCGGGCAACAGGGGCGAGACCCTCACCCTGCTGCCCGTCCTCGACCAGTTCCGCGAACGTCACTCCGCGACCGAGGTCGTGGTCGTCGCGGACGCCGGCATGCTGTCCGCAGCGAACCTGAACCGGCTGGAGGACGCCGGGTTCGGTTTCATCGTCGGCTCCCGCACCTCCTCCGCGCCATACGATCTCGCCGAGCACTACGCGACCGTCGGGAACATCGTCACCGATGGGGAGACGGTCGAGACCACCCGAACCATGGGTGCGGGTGTGAACGCGCGGGAGCGGCGAGTGGTGTGGCAGTACTCCCACAAGCGGAAGATCCGCGACAACATCACGTTGAACAAGCAGATCGAACGCGCCGAGCAGATCGCTGCCGGCACCCGCCCGGCGAAGAAGGACCGGTTCGTCACCCTCGGCACCAAGCCCGGCGTGAACTGGGCAAGAGTCGAGAAGGCCCGCGAATACATCGGCCTCAAGGGGTACGTCACCAACCTCAGCACCGCGACGGCTTCCGCTGCAGAGATCGTGGCGGCCTACCATGACCTGTTCCAGGTCGAGGCGACGTTCCGGATGGCCAAGACCGACCTGCGGGCGAGGCCGATGTTCGCGTCGACCGCGGACTCGATCCACGCGCACCTCACCGTCGTGTTCTGCGCTCTCGCGATCAGCCGGCACCTCTACAAGACCACCGGCGTGACGGTCCGCCGTATCGTCCGCGCGCTGCGCCCGCTGCGTGACGTCACGATCACCATCGACGGACACGAACTCACCGCGACCACCCCGCCAACGGGGGAAGCCGCCGACATCATCGCCGCACTCCGGCCGGGCGTGGGGCACTAATCTGACACGATCCAGG
>NZ_JBMDJT010000007.1:0-99707 GCF_057809335.1 Microbacterium sp. FG3
GGGGGGGGCCCCCCCCGACCGGCATCCCGCCCGCAGCCGCTCGATCACGAACTGAGAACGCATATGAGACATACCAAGAGACCGCGCACTTCCCGGCTCCGTGCACGCGTCGAGCCCATCTATTACGTCATGGTCCTGCCGGCGCTCGTGCTCTTCGTCGCCTTCCTCGTCGTCCCGCTCGTCGCGGGAGTCAGCGCGAGCTTCACCGACTACGCCGGTTATGGTGACGCGGACTTCGTCGGCCTGGACAACTACATCGCGTTGTTCAAGGACCCGCAGGTGGCACAGGCCTACCTGTTCACGATCGGGATGGCGCTCGTGTGCACCGTGCTCGTCAACGTCGTCTCGTTGTTCCTGGCGATCCTGCTCAACGTGCACACCCCCGCGCGCGGCTTCTTCCGTGCGTTGTTCTTCGTTCCCAAGGTGCTGCCGATGATCGTCATCGCCTTCGTGTTCAACTTCATCTTCAGCAAGGCTGCGACGGGTCTCCTCGAGCAGGTCACGGGCGAATCCGCTTCTTCGATTCTCAGCGACCCCAATCTCGCATGGATCGCGATCGTCGTCGTCACCATCTGGCAGGCATCCGCATTCACGACCGTCATCTATCTCGCGGGCCTCCAGACAATCCCCGAGGAGATCTACGAGGCCGCTCAGATCGACGGCGCCGGCGCGTGGCGGCGCTTCCGGTCGATGACGTTACCTCTGATCGGGCCGTTCCTCACGATCAACATCGTGCTGAGCATCAAAGACTTCCTTCAGATCTTCGACCAGATCGTCGGCCTCACCGACGGTGGGCCGGGGACCTCGACGCAGTCCGTCGCCATGCTCATCTACCGCGGCGGCATCGGCGGCAGCGAGTACGGGTACCAGATGGCGAACGCCGTCATCTACCTGCTGGTCATTCTCCTCTTCTCCGGCGCGTATTTGCGCTTCTCGTCCAGAAAGGCGGCCACCCTGTGACTTCGCTTGCTGTCAGGGGGCGTCGGCGTCGGTCATCATCGACGCGGAACATCGTCGTGCTCGCCGTGTGCGCACTGACCATCCTGATCCCGCTCTATATCGCCGTCGTCACGGCGCTGAAGTCGCCCGGGGAGATCATCGCGGGCACGGGGATCGAACTGCCCGGGAGCCTCTACTGGCAGAACTTCGCCGACGCCTGGACGTCGACGAACTTCCCCCGAGCACTGCTGAACACGGCGACCGTTGCCGCGGGCACGGTGCTGCTGGTCCTGGTGGCGACCTCAGCGTTCGCGTACGCGATGGCCAGAAACCTTCACCGCTGGGAGTTCCGTGTCGCCCACGTGTTCGTGCTGGCGGCGCTGTTCGTCCCGTTCCCTATCGTCATGCTGCCGCTGGTGCAGCAGACCGCGGCGTGGGGGATCGACAACCTCTTCGGGCTGATCCTGCTGTACTTCGTCTTCAACCTGCCGCTGAACACTCTCCTGTACACGAGCTTCATCCGCACGCTGCCGATCGAGATCGAGCAAGCCGCGCAACTCGATGGCGCCAGCACCGGACGCGTTTTCTGGCGCATCGTCTTCCCGTTGCTCGCGCCGATGAACGCGACGGTCGGCATCCTGATGTTCCTGCATTCCTGGAACGACTTCCTCCTGCCGCTCGTGTTGCTCACAGACCCCGACCTGCGGACCCTGCCGCTGGCGCAGAGCGTCTTCTCCTCCACGACCAACGTCTCGTACGGGCCCGCGTTCGCCTCGTATCTCATGTCGGTGCTGCCGGTGCTCGTGGTGTACCTCATCAGCCAGCGGTGGGTGCTCTCCGGGGTCATGCGCGGCGCAATCCAATGATGCTTCGCAACGGCGCAGATACTCCCCACGTACTTCACAGGAAAGGTACACAGATGGAAACGATCCGAGTCGCGATGGCGCAGATGCGCGTCGACCCGGGCCAGCCGGAAGCGAACATCACCCGGGCGGTCGAGATGATCGGGCGGGCGGGAGAAGAGGGCGCCGATGCCGTCGTGCTGCCCGAATGCCTGGACCTCGGCTGGACCTCCGCGTCGGCCCGCGAGCTGGCCTTGCCGCTGCCCGGCCGTGCCGGAAGCCTCGCCGACGCCGCGCGAGAGGCCGGCGTGATCGTCGCCGCGGGACTCGTCGAGCGGGCAGGAGAAGCCCTCTACAACGCCGCGGTGCTCATCTCCGAGAACGGCGAGATACTGCAGCGCTACCGCAAGATCAACGAGGTCCCCTTCGCCCGCGAGGTCTACGAGACAGGCGACGAGATCCGTTCCGTTCCGACACGCCTCGGCCGGGTCGGAATGAACATCTGCGCCGACAACAACTACCAGTCGTTGTACCTCGGCCGCTCGATCGCGGCGCTGGGCGCACGCGTGCTCTTCTCGCCCTCCGCATGGGCGGTCTCACCAGAATTCCTCGCAGACGACCGACGCTACGGCGACGAATGGATACTGGCATACAGCGCGATCGCCCGGGAGACCGGCATGCCAGTGATCGGAGTCAGCAACGTCGGCCCCGTGATCGGCGGTGAATGGGACGGCTGGTCCTGCATCGGCGCCTCCCTCGCCGTGGGTCAGGACGGCACGGTGCTCGCGCAACTGCCGTTCGGACCCGACGCCGAACACCTCACGGTCGTGGACGTCCCACTGCGCGAACCGACCGCTACGCGCGGGTAGGCCGCGACGCCCCATCGCGCTGCACCGCACGGGCTCACACGACTCGAGAACGCCGCTGCCGGTCGGAGGCGGCCGGCACGCTCGCGAAACTCCCTTAGCCACGGGTCCATGGACCAGATGCCCTGCCGCAGCGCGATGATCGCCGGAGAGCCCCGTGGTGCGCTCCGCGACGAGGCTTACACTCCCCGAGATGGACAGCGAGATTCCGCACCCAGCGTCGCCGTCCGCTGCATGCTCGCGGCCTCGACAGCCTCCGTGTCGAGGCCGCGAGGTGTCTCCGCGGGTGCCCGCGCATCAGCGGGCAACCAGCATCGCATCGAAACCGATGGTCGTCGACACACAAGCCCCCGCGGCAGAGGGTGTAAGGGTGCGCACCTGTGCTGTGTGACGGTGTCGATGCGAGTGCTCAGCGCGGGAGAGGGCTACAAGTACCTGCTCAAGAGCATCGCGGCCTCGGACGGAGACCGGGACCTCGCTGTGTCTCTGACCCGGTACTACGCGGAGGCGGGCACGCCTCCCGGATTCTGGCTCGGGAGCGGATTGCCGGGACTGGGGGACGGGAGCCTTGAGGCGCAGGCGGTGGTGGCGGAGGAGCAGTTGCGGCGTCTGCTCGGGGCCGGGCAGGACCCGGTCACGGGTGAGCCGTTGGGGCGGTCCTACTTCGCCTTCCGTCCGCTGGCGGAGCGGATCCGGACACGGTTGATGGCGCTCCCGGAGGGGCTTCCGGTCGATGAGCGTAAGGCGCGGGTCGAGGCGATCCGGTTGGAGGAGCGGGCACGGAAGACACCAAGAGTGGTCGCGGGGTTCGATTACACGTTCTCGGTGCCGAAGTCGGTGTCAGTGCTGTGGGCGGTCGCCGACGGCGGCACGCAGGCGCTCATCGCGCAGGCCCATCACGCGGCGATCGGTGAGGTGCTGGAGCTGATCGAGCGTGACGTCGCCGCGACACGGACCGGCACGAATGGTGTCGCGCAGGTCGAGGTGCGCGGGGTGGTGGCGACGGCGTTCGACCACTTCGACTCCCGTGCGGGGGACCCGCAGTTGCATACGCATGTGGTGATCGCGAACCGGGTGCAGGCCGCGGACGGGAAGTGGCGCACCCTGGACGGCCGCCCGATGCACGCTGCGGTCGTCGCCTTGTCGGAGCATTACAACGCGATCCTCGCCGACCGCCTCACCCGCGCCCTGGGCGTCGGCTGGGACGAACGAGACCGGGGGAAGAACCGGAACCCGGCGTGGGAGATCACCGGCGTCACCGAACGCCTGGTGGAGGAGTTCTCGTCCCGGGCGGCGGCGATCGAGGCCGAGAAGGACCGGCTGATTGCTGAGTATGTGGCGAAGTATGGCCGTCAGCCGTCGGATACGATGGTGATCCGGTTGCGGCAGCAGGCCACCTTGAGCACCCGCCCGGGCAAGGAGGTGCGGTCGCTGGCGGACCTGACGGCGCAGTGGCGAGAGCGCGCGTCGCGGACGTTGGGTGAGGACGCGACGACCTGGGCGACCCATCTGATCCGCGCCGGGCACGGTCAGGTGGTGCTGCGCGCCGACGATCTGCCGTTTCAGCAGATCGCGGTGATCGGGCAGGCGGTGGTGGAGCAGGTCGGGGTGAGACGGTCGACGTGGCGGCGGTGGAACCTGCATGCCGAGGCGTCCCGGCAGACGATGGGGCTGCGGTTCGCGTCCACCACCGACCGTGAGGCGGTGATCGGGATGATCGTCGATGCCGCCCAGCACGCCTCCCTCACCCTGACCCCACCCGAGCTCGTCACATCCCCGGCCGAGTTCACCAGGGCCGACGGGTCGAGCGTGTTCCGGCCCAGGCACCACGAGGTGTTCTCCTCGACCCGCATCCTCGACGCAGAAGAGAGGTTGCTCGCCCTGTGCCGGGCGGGCACTGCTCCGGCGGTGCCGTTGCGGGTCGTCGGCGGTGTCGTCGCCCGGCCGGGTCGGCGTGGGGTGCGGTTGTCGGTCGAGCAGCAGACCGCGGTGGAGAAGATCGCCGTCTCCGGCCGCACCGTCGATGTGCTGGTCGGGCCGGCCGGGACCGGGAAGACCACCACACTCGGGGCCCTGCGGCGGGCGTGGGAGAAGACCCACGGACCGGGCAGCGTGATCGGGTTGGCGCCCTCGGCCGCTGCCGCCGAGGTGCTTTCGGAGGATCTCGGGATCGACACGGACAACACCGCGAAGTGGCTGCACGAGCACGACCGCGGCCGGTGGAACCTCACCGCCGGGCAACTGGTCCTCGTCGACGAAGCCTCCCTCGCCGGCACACTCGGCCTCGAACGCCTCGCCACGCACGCTGCCGACGCGGGCGCGAAAGTCGTGCTGGTCGGCGACTGGGCCCAGCTCACCGCCGTGGACGCGGGCGGCGCGTTCGGGCTCCTGGTCCGCGACCGCGGCGACGCCCCCGAGCTGGTGGATGTGCGCCGCTTCCACGCCGACTGGGAGAAAACCGCATCCCTCCGGCTGCGCCTCGGGAACACGGAGGTGATCGACACCTACGACGACCACGACCGCATCATCGGCGGCGACCACGACGACATCCTCGACTCCGCCTACCAAGCCTGGGTCGCGGATGTCGCGGCGGGCAAGAACAGTTTGCTGATCGCCGAGACCACCGAGACCGTCGCCGAGCTGAACACCCGCGCCCGCACCGACCGCGTCCTGGACGGACATGTCACCGCCGACGGGGTGCGGCTGGCCGACGGCACCCTCGCCGGCACCGGAGACGTGATCATCACCCGCAAGAACGACCGCCGGTTGAGCACCCGGGGCGGGTCGTGGGTCAAGAACGGCGACCGCTGGCACATCACCACCCATCACGACGACGGAGCCCTCACCGTGCGCCGCGCGGACTCCCGCAGCCGCGCCACCATCCTCCTGCCCGCCGCATATGTGGCCGAGCATGTCGATCTCGGCTACGCGGTCACCGCCCACCGAGCCCAGGGCGCAACCGTGGACACCGCGCACGCGATCGTGCACTCCTCATCAATGACGCGGGAGAACCTCTATGTCGCGATGACCCGCGGCAGGGCCTCGAACACCGCCTACGTCGCCACTGACCAAGCCCACCTGGAAGAACACCAGCTCCCCGACACCGAGCCCACCGCCCGCTCGATCCTCTACGGAGTGCTGCAGCATGAGGGCGCGGAGAAATCCGCGCACGAGACCATCGAAGCCGAGCAGCAAGCGTGGGCATCGATCGCGCACCTCGCCGATCAGTACGAGACCATCGCGCAAGAAGCGCAGACCGAGCACATCACGGAACTCCTTGTTCGTGCGGGCCTTGACCAGAACCTCGTCGATGAGCTGACGGAGTCGGAGACGTTCGGGTCCATCGTCGCCACCCTGCGTCGCGCGGAGGCTATCGGGCACCAGCCAGACCGGCTGATAGACCGGGCACTCAAAGCCGGACCACTCACCGATGCCGACGATCCTGCGAGCCTGCTGCGCCACCGCGTGCAACAGCTCGTCATGCGCACCAGCCCTGGACGCGGACGAGGAACACGGCGCCGATTCATCGCCGGTTTCATCCCCGAAGCAGTCGGCGCCATGCCCGAGGACATGACCCGCGCGCTGACCGAACTACGAGCACTCATTGAGCAGCGCGCCCAAGCCCTCGTGGACGACGCCCTCACCGAGAAGCCTCCCTGGATCAAGACCCTCGGCCCCCAGCCTCGTCCCGGTTCAGCAGCGAGAGAGCCGTGGGACATGGTGGTGCGCATGGTCGTCGCCTACCGGGACCGCTACGGCATCACCGACCGGATCCCGCTCGGGGCGAAACCAGATGCAACCCAGCAGCGCCTCGATCACGAACGCATCGATGGCTTCCTCACCAGCCTCCGCCAGCCTGGTGCGCCTTCGGCCACTCCCGAGGTCACGCGAGAGGGGATCGGACGGTGAGCGTTCCCGGTCAGGGCGCGGCGTCGTACGTGGCGAGGATCGCCGCCGAGACACGTCCCCGGTCGCTCACCGTGTACCCGTGAGCCTGCGCCCGCTCCCGGATCGTGCTGAGATTGCGGCCCTGGCCGGCAGAAGACACCGGCCGCCCGGCTGGCTGAACCGCCGTTCTGCGTGCCATGCGTTGATCGTGACGCACCAGAGGGGCGCCGCATTTCTGCGACGCCCCCTGGCACCTCAGCCTCAGTATGTCCCTATCCGTACGCGGTCATCTGCTCAGTGGCTCCGCGCGGGCGGCGATGTTGCGACCGGTGACCCCGGTCGCAACAGTCGGCGACGCCGGCCCGAGCAGCCGGACACGCTCCGACGGCGCCGCCGCCTCGGCCGCGTGAGCGATACTGCGGGTCAGGCCCACGTGTCCCAGCGAATGATTCCACGCCAGGTGATACGGGCCGCTGCGGAATTCTCTATCCCATGTCCCGGCCGGCGGCGTGGCGTAGACGTGACCGTTTGCGGCGGCCGCCTGCTCGGTCTCGTCTCCGAAGTCCCACTGCGCCAGATGCGCGATCGCTGCCTCCGGGCCCCGCTCCTCCAGAATCGAGAGCGCGGCGTCCGCGTCTTCGCCCTGCAGGAACACCACCGACGCCCACGGCCCTTCCTCCTCACCGGACCGCCCGGTGAACACCTCCGGTTCTTCGAGCTCGAACGACGCCATCGCCAGCTCGTCCTCGTTCAGATACGCCTGCTCATACACCCACTCCGGGTAGGCGTCATCGGGCGGGCACATTCCCGACCGGTATCTCTCGCCGGCATCAGAGAGGAACCCCGCCAGTACCCCGACCATCCGCGACGCCGGCACATCCATCCCGCCCGCATACAGATCGGCGCCCCGGTAGACCCGGTCGCCGGCTCGCACCTCATATGAGAACTGCATCCGGGCCCCGCTTGCCTCATCGGGTGTCGCGCCTGCCTTCTCGACCCGCAGCGACATGCCGCCGGCCACCGTCGATGCCTTGCGATCCAACTCCGAAGCCATGACCACTCCTCGCATCTATCGATCCAGAGGTACGAGACGACCACCCCAGGCGGCGCCGAGGACTCCTCCCATCCTCATGACCGGGTAGACCTCGCTGATCTGGACGGCGCCACGGTAGAATCGGGGCATGACGGTGACTGAGGTGATCCAGGCTGCGATGGCGCTCACGCCCGAGGAGCGCTCGCGGGTCGCCGACGTGCTCTACGACGTCGATGCCCCCGACCAGGCGGTCATCGATGAAGCTTGGGCAACCGTCGCCACACGAAGGGCCGATGAGCTGGAGAACGGGACGGTCGCGGTGCTATCCCGTGAGGAGGCCAACGCCTACCTCGACGCCCGTGCGGCCGAGAGAAGCGCTTGACGCTTCGTGTCGGGTTCCACCCTGATGCCGTTCGTGAACTGGACGATGCGATCCAGTGGTACGACCAGGGTGGCCTGCACCGCGGCGCGAGGTTCCGCACCGACGTCGACCGGGTCATCGACCGTCTCCTTGAATGGCCGGAGTCGGCCGAGATCATCCCGGCCGCACCGGCCGGCCGTGTCTTCCGTCACGCCAAGGTGCCTCGCTCGCACTACCGCATCGTCTACTACGTCACCGACGAAGCCTTGAAGATTGTCGCGATCGCCCACGAACGGCGCATGCCGCTGTACTGGAGCGGAAGATACTGACACCGCCACGGCGACCGCAACTACCCTGAAGGCATGGCGACGATCTTCCTCAGCGTGCGGGTCGCGCTCGATGACGTGGATGAGATGCTCGATGTTGCGAGCGGCCTCGGATACGAGGCACGTCCGATCGGCGGCAGGCGCGGCAGCACTCTCGTGCTGTTCGAGACGATGACCGTCGACGAAGCAACGGGCGAAGGCGCCGCCGAACAGCAGGTGCGTGAACGTGTCGCTGCGGCGTTGGCAGAACACGACATCGAACACGAGGTGATCGGCAGTGGGGCGGATGCATCGAGCATCACGAAGTCGCTCTTCACGATCAGGCCCATCGGGGCCACCGACGAGACCAACACGCTCGAGATCCGCGCTGACAACCGAGCCGAGTTCGAACAGCGCCTGGCCGCCGTGCGTTCGCTGTTCAGCCGGGAACCGTGGCCGAGCCAGGACCTCGTCGGATACGAGGTCACCGTCGAAGGCCTCGCCGCCGGAGATCCCGACGTGCAGCGCCCGCCCTTCCTCCCGAAGCGGCGATAGATCCACGACAGACTCGTGCAGATGCCAGCTGGGACGAGTACAATTTGTCCTGTGTCACGGCTCGTTTCGGCGGGTGCAACAGCCTTTTCGGTATGAGTGGCACGCAGGTGGCACGGACGGTCTGCGGAGACGCAGAGACCGCAAGATTACGTCCTTCCCGACGAGAACTGGGACTTCTGAGCTCCTGATCGCGTGAACGGGCCTCCTTCGGGAGGCCCGTTTCGCGTTTCCGGGAGGCCCGTGCGACGGATCCCGGTTCCCGAGGGGATCCCGGTTCCCGAGGAGCCGTGGCGACGTGATCGTCCTCGCGAACCGGGATCTCCTCGGCAGCCGTGCCCAGGTGCGGGGAATGCCCGCCCGATCCATGCGGTTGAAAGGATCGTGGGGGAGAACGCGGGCCGGCGTGCGAGCATCGTCGTGATCGGGGCCGGGCAGGCGGGGCTCTCGGCCGCGTTCCACCTGCGGCGCGCGAGATTCGTGAGCGCGACCGCGGATCCCGGCGCTGCGCGCACCTACGTCGTACTCGACGCGAACCCGGCACCGGGCGGCGCGTGGCAGCGCCGGTGGGCATCGCTCACCGTCTCGGGCCTGAACGGCATCTTCGACCTGCCCGGCCTCGCGCGGCCCGACATGGATCCTGGCGAGGCGAGTCGCGAGGCCGTGCCGCGCTACTTCGCGGCGTTCGAGGAGCGCTACGGCTTT
The DNA here is from genome assembly GCF_057809335.1 of Microbacterium sp. FG3. Lineage (NCBI taxonomy): Bacteria > Bacillati > Actinomycetota > Actinomycetes > Micrococcales > Microbacteriaceae > Microbacterium > Microbacterium sp. FG3. The sequence continues at coordinate 9,492 of NZ_JBMDJT010000007.1, forward strand.
CCGATCCTCCGGCCGGTGCGGGTGGAGAGCGTCGACTTCGCGGACGACGACGAGGACGGCGACCTCCTCGTCCACACCGATGCCGGCATCTGGACGACCCGTGTGGTCATCAACGCCACCGGCACGTGGAACAACCCGGTGCGGCCGGTGTACCCCGGGCAGGAGACCTTCCGCGGGCGCCAGCTGCACACGCGTGAGTACGGATCGCTCGACGACTTCGCGGGCCAGCGGGTCGGGATCGTCGGCGGCGGGATCTCGGCGGTGCAGCACCTCGAGGAGATCTCGCGCGTCGCGCAGACGTTCTGGTACACGCGGCGCGAGCCGGTGTTCATCGAGGGGGAGTTCGACCCGGAGACCACCGGCCGCAGCACGATCGAGAAGGTCACGGCCGACGTCGAGGCGGGGCGGCCCACGGGCAGCATCGTGGGCTACACGGGCCTTGGCTGGTCGAGCTCCGCGCGCACGGCACGCGATCGCGGCGCTCTCGTCCGCCGCCCGATGTTCACACGCATCGAGCCGGACGGCGTGCGTGAGGCCGATGGCACGCTCACGCCGCTCGACGCGATCGTGTGGGCCACCGGCTTCCGGCCCGATCTGAGCCACCTCGAACCGCTATACCTCCGTAACGAGCTCGGCGGCATCGCCATGCGCGGCACGCAGGTCGCGGGCGAGCCGCGCGTGCACCTGATCGGCTTCGGGTCGTCGCAGTCGACGGTGGGCGCGAACCGCGCGGGGCGGGAGGCCGTCGCGAAGGCGGTGCGCTACCTCGACGGAGTGCCGAGCGCGGTTCCGAGGTGAGCCCGTTCACCTCGCGGTTGCCCCGCCGCCCGGCCGGCCTTCCCGGGGATCGGGCGGGGGAGCGGGCGCGACGGGATCAGGAGGCGGCGAACCGCGCCACCGCGTCGGCGTCGATGTGGTGGCCCAGGCCGGGGAGCTGCGGGACCGCGACATCTCCGGCGGCGTCGATCATGAGCGGCTCCAGGAAGAAGTCGCGTCGCGCGGGCGTCCACCCGGGCGGGTCATACGGGAACTCGAAGTAGGGGCCGCCCCCGACGCCCGCCGCCACATGCAGGTTGGCGAGGAGCCCCAGTCCGTTCGACCAGGTGTGCGGCGTGAACTGACGGTGCCGCAGCTGCGCAGACTCGGCGACCTGGCGGGCCCTCAGCATGCCCACGGCCAGCACCACGTCCGGCTGGTACACGTCGAACGCGTCCGCCTCGACGAGCGCCGCGAGCTCGTGCGGCGTCCGCACCATCTCCCCGCCGGCGACCTGGATGCCCGTCTCCGCGCGCACCCGTCGTGCCCCTTCCACGTCGGCCTGCGGCAGGGGTTCCTCGAGCCAGAGCACCCCGAGGTCGACGAGCTCCTCTGCCAGCCGGCGCACGCTCGCGAGCGGCAGCGCGGCGTCGATGTCGCCCGGCATCCGCCACATCTGATTGAGGTCGACCATGAGGCCGAAGTCCTCGCCGACCGCGGCACGGACGGCGCGCACCGTCGCGACGCCGTCCGAGAGGCGGTCCCGCGCGATGCGGATCTTCATGGCGCGGAAGCCGATCTCCTTCGCGGCGGCCGCGGACTCCGCCCGCTCCTGCGGCGGCCTAAGCTCGCCCGTGGACGCGTAGGCAGGAAGGCGGTCCCGCGCGCCGCCGAACAGCACGCTCACGGGAAGGCCGGCGACCTGCCCGATGATGTCCCACAGCGCCGCCTCGAGCGGCCAGTACCGCCCGCCGTGGAAGCCGATCGTCTCGATCCGGCGCACCTGGTTCACGATCTGCAGGGGGTCCGTGCCGATGAACAGCTCGCGGTACGCCTCGAAGCCGTCCATGGTGTCGCCGGATCCGTGGCCGACGAGGCCCTCGTCGGTGTGGACGGCGACGAGGGTCGCGGGGAACTCCCGGCGTGGAGCCGGATCCCACGCGGCGAGGAAGGGCGGGTCGAGGGGGAGGGCGAGCCGCGTCAGCTCGATCGCGACAATCTTCATCTGGGCCTCGCTTCGTGGGTGGCGGGCGCCCGCGCCGAGCGACGGTCACCGGCGCGGGCCCCGGCGGATCAGATCAGGCCCTGCTCCGAGAGCCAGTCGATCGCGACGTCCTGAGGATCCTCGCCGTCCACGTCGACCAGCGCGTTGAGCTCCTGCATCTGCTCCGTCGTGAGCAGCGCGGAGACCTCGGCGACGATGTCGGCGATCTCGGGGTACTCGTCGAGCGTGCTCTGCTTGAGCGTGAATGCGCCCTGGTACACGGGGAAGAACTCCTCGTCGTCCTCCAGCACCACGAGGTCGAGCGCGGGGATCCGGCCATCGGTCTGGAAGACCTCGCCGAAGTTGCAGTCGTCTCCCTTCTGTGTGGCGGTGTAGATGACGCCGGTGTCGAGGAGCGCGACGTTGTCGTCCGGCACGTCGATGCCGTACGCCTCCTTGAGGCCGGGCCAGCCGTCGTCGCGCGTCGAGAACTCGCTCTCGATGCAGAAGGTCTGCTCGGCCGCGGGCAGCGACGCGATGTCGGAGAGCTTCGATACGCCCAGCTCCTCCGCCTTGTCGGCGCGGATGGCGAACGCATAGGTGTTGTTGAGCGGCGCGGGGTCGAGCCAGGCGATGCCGTGGGCCGCGTCGGCCTCCTTGGTCGCCGCGAACTGCTCCTCGGCGCCCTGAACCGGGGCGGTGTTGCCGTTGTACGTGATCCAGGAGGTGCCGGTGTACTCCCAGTAGCCGAGGAACTCGTCGTTCTCGAGTGCCTGGCGGACGTTCGCCGATCCGACGAGCTTCGTGTTGGCCTCGACATCGGCGCCGTGCGCCCTGAGCAGCTCGGTGGTGATGTGCGCCAGGACGTACTGCTCGGAGAAGTCCTTGGCACCGATCTGGCCGGTGAGGCCCTCGAGCTCGTCGCCCTGGCTGCCGGTGCCGCCGGCGGGGCTCGAGCAGCCAGAGAGGGCGAGCGCGCCTGCCGCTGTCAGGACGGCGGCGGAGAGGAGAGTGCGTCGTTGCATGTGATGACTCCTTGAGGGGGGCGGGAGGGGTCAGAGACCCTTGGGGGTGACGAGGTCTTCCACGAGACCCGCGACCCAGTCGATGAGGAGCGCGATGCAGGCGACGAGGACCGCGCCGACGACGAGGACGGGGTAGCGCTGCAGCTTCAGGCCGTTGACGATCATGTCGCCCAGCCCGCCGGCGTTGATGAACGTCGCGATGGTCGCGACGCCCACGCAGAACACCAGGGCGGTGCGCAGGCCGGCGAGGATGACGGGGACGGCGAGGGGCAGCTCGATGCGGGTCAGAACCTGCCAGGGGCGCATGCCCATGCCTCGGGCGGATTCGCGCACGTTCGCGTCGACCTGCTGGATGCCGATCATCGTGTTGCGCAGAACGGGAAGGAACGCATAGGCGACGAGGGCCACCAGAGCTGTCGCGTATCCGGTCTGCCACACGATGGCCAGGAGGATCACGACGCCGACGGCGGGGGTCGCCTGGCCGATGTTCGCGAGGGCGAGGACGACGGCCCGCACCGCACGCGACGGCGTCTTCGCGACGGCGATGCCGATCGGGATCGCAAGCACGGCGACCAGCGCCGACGCCACCACCGTGAGGCTGAGGTGCTCGCCCATGCGGAGTGTGAGGTAGGTCCAGTTCAGCGTGCGCTGCTCGATCGAGTCGAGCTCGAGGGAGGATGCCCACGCGAGCAGGGCGGCCAGGACGAGCGCGACCACGATGGGCGTGACGAAACGCCGCAGCGGGAAGCGGCGCTTCGTCGGCGCGAGCGCTCGCGACGCCTGCAGCGTCTGTGTCTCGGTCGTGATCGTCATCGCGCGCTCGCCGGTGCGACGTCACCGAGGTCGGCGCCGAGGGCGGCCGAGACGGCGGCGTAGGAGAGGGAGCCGAGCGCGCGTCCGTCGGCGGAGACGACGTCCACCGCGGGCAGTCCCGTGAGGACGAGCGCGTCGAGCGCGTCGCGGAGCGTGCCGTCCGCCGCGATGCTCGCGGCTCCCCGCGCGCCGGTCGCCGGGCCGAGCGACGCCTCGGTCACGGGCATGAGCGCGAGCCGCTTGATCGCGGCGCCGTGACCGATGAACGAGCGCACGTAGTCGTTCGCCGGCGCGGCCAGGATGTTGGCGGGGGTGTCGAACTGCTCGATCTGACTGCGCTCGGAGAGCACGGCGATGCGGTCGCCGAGGCGCACGGCCTCTTCGAAGTCGTGCGTCACGAAGATGATGGTCTTGCCGATGTCCGCCTGCAGCCGCAGGAACTCGGCCTGCAGGCGCTCGCGGGTGATCGGATCGGTGGCTCCGAACGGCTCGTCCATGAGCATGACGGGCGGATCGGCGGCCAGGGCGCGCGCGACGCCAACCCTCTGCTGCTGGCCACCGGAGAGCTGCTTGGGGTACCGGGAGGCGAAGGTCGCCGAGTCCAGCTGCACGGTCTCCAGCAGTTCGTCGACTCGCTCCGCGATTCGCTGCTTCGACCAGCCCAGCAACCGGGGCACGACGGCGATGTTCTCGGCGATCGTCATGTGCGGGAACAGGCCGATCTGCTGGATCACGTAGCCGATGTGCCGGCGCAGCTCGTTCGCGTCCAGCTGCAGCACGTCGCGGCCGTCGATGGCGATGGAGCCGGAGGTCGGCTCGATGATGCGGTTGATCATCTTCATGGTCGTCGTCTTGCCGCAGCCGGACGGGCCGACGAACATGATGAGCTCGCCCGGGGCCACCTCCATCGAGAAGTCCTCGACGGCGGGTGTCGTCTGCCCGGGGTACAGCTTGGTGACGTGATCGAGGGTGATGCCCACGCCGGTCGTGTTGCGGGCGGAGGCGGCGATGCCGGTGGTGGTCTCAGACACGGAGTCCCCTTGAGGTCGAGAAGCGGGAGACGAGGACGAAGGCGCCGTCGATGAGCAGTGCGAGGACGACGACACCGAGCGTGCCGGTCAGTGCGAAGTTGAGGGCGTTGCGGGAGCCGAGCGACGACAGCCCCTGGAAGATGAACTGCCCGAGGCCCGGGCCCGCGACATAGGCGGCGATCGCCGCGATGCCGATCGTCAGCTGCGCCGCCACGCGCACGCCCGTCAGGATGACCGGCCATGCGATCGGGATCTGCACGGCCAGCAGCGTCTTCAGCGGCGACATGCCCATGCCCTTCGCGGATTCCATGATCGCCGGGGATACCTCGCGAAGGCCGACGGCCGTGTTGCGGACGATCGGAAGCAACGAGTAGAAGACGAGCGAGAGCACCGTCGGCGTCCAGCCGAGCCCGAACAGGGGCGTGATGAGCGCGAGCAGCGCCAGGGACGGGATGGTCAGGGCGACGCCGGCCGCGGCGATCGTCAACGAGCGCGACACCGGTCGGTTCCAGACCGCGATGCCGATGAGCACGCCCAGGACGGTTGCGATCAGCACGCTGAGTGCGACCACGGCGAGGTGCTGCAGGACGAGTTCGAGGATGTCGTCCCACCGGCGCGCCCAGAACGTGAGGAGGCCGGCGAAATCGAGCTCGGTCATGCCGGTGCTCCTCTCTTCATCGAGACGTCCGCACCCGTTGCGGACGATGCATTGGTGACGCTAGGGGGACGGGGTGTATTTGTGCAACCGGCGTTGTGTAAATGGCAACGGCGGTGCAGGAGGTCGCGGCCTCAGCGTGCCCCGAGCTCCGCGACGGCGACCTCCGCGAGCGATCGGCGCGCGGTCTCGGGCGCGTAGATCTGCGACGCCACTGCGCCGATGATGCAGATCGCCGCCATGACGGCGATCGCGACGGGGACGTTCCAGGCGAGCACGAGGGGGAAGACGAACGTGCCGACGGCCGAGCCGATGCGCGTGACCGAGGTGGCGAACCCCACCCCGGTGGTGCGGATGGCCGTGGGGAACAGCTCCATCGGATAGACGCCGCAGAGGACGGACGCGACGCCGTACGCGAAGAGGTAGACGAAGAAGCACACCACCGTCAGTGCCGAGGGGAGCGACTGTTCGAAGATGACGACGATGAGCGCGGAGGCCATGACCCAGAACGGCACGATGAGCAGCCGGCGCCGTCCCACGTGGTCGATCAGCACTGTGCCGAGGGTGACACCCAGGACGACGACGATCGTTCCGAGCAGAGCCGTGAGGATGGGGTTCTCGATCCCCAGCGACCGGTAGACGTCGGACTGGAAGAAGATGATCGCGAAGTACGGCAGGACGAGCGCCATCCAGAACAGGCACACGAAGACGGTGCGTCCCAGCTGTCCCCTCCGGAACAGGGCGGTGACACGCGTGGGTTCCGTGCTCTCGAGTGCGAAGTCGCCCGACTCGAGCTTCCAGCCGAGTCGCCCGAGAACCTCTCGCGCCTCGTCCACCCGTCCCTTCGACAGCAGCCAGCGCGGGGACTCCGGCAGGCCGTGCCGCGCGATCAGGCAGAGGATGGCGGGCACGGCGGCCGAGGCGAGCACCCATCGCCAGGCGTCGGGGTGCGCGGTCGTGACGAGGAACCCGATCAGGAACGCCACCATGTACCCGACGTTCCATGCGATCTGAAGGCTCGAGCCCAGCCGCCCACGGGCCGCTCTGGGGGAGAACTCCGACAGGAGGGGGGTGCCGATCGCATAGTCCGCGCCGACGGCGAGGCCCATCACGAGCCCCAGGGTGAACATCTGCCACGGCTCCTGCACGAAGAACATGAGCACGGCCGCCACGGCGAAGCACAGCAGGTCGGCGACGAAGAGGGGGCGACGGCCGAAGCGGTCGGTGAGCCAGCCGAAGAGGAATCCGCCGGCGAAGATGCCGATCAGCGTCGCCGAGGAGATCATGCCGAGCCAGAAGGCGTCGACGCCGAGCTCGGCCTTGAACGTCTGCAGCGCGATGGTCACGCCGATGACGGCGAAGATGTAGCCGTCGATGAACATCCCGCCGGCGGTGACCACGGTGAGCCGTGTGAGGAACGCGCGTGCCCGCGGGTTCATCTGCTCCTGGTCGCCATCGACATCGATCAATCCTGTGGGGGCCACGTGGGACATGTGTGTGCACCAATCTCATCGTTGAGGGGGCGAGAGCCCGCTTCAGCACCCACAGACGTTAGCTGCAGTCACCGTATGGGCAAATTGCGTTGATCGTATGGCAATCAGCCCTGGTAGCCGAGCATGCGGGACAGCTCCGCTCCGCTGGACGCCACAAAGCGAGCCATGCTCTCGAGTCGGTCCCGGATACGCATACTCGGCGCGCTCACGTTGAGCGCCGCCACGATCCTGCCGGTGAAATCGCGGACGGGTGCCGAGGCTCCGACCACGCCGAGCTCGAGCTCCTCGTCGAGCAGCGCGTAGCCCCGTTCGCGGATGCGCCCGAGCTCCTCGATGAGGGACTCGTAGTCTGAGACCACGACCTTCTCGGGCGGCGGCGCCTGCAGCACCGAGAAGCCGGCCACGTTCGGAGGAACCGGGCCGACGATGGCCTGATCGCGCCCGTGCTCGGCATACCAGCTGCGCAGTGCCTCGTCGTCCCAGTCGCTCAGCAGGACGCGACCGGACGGGGTGCGCCAGGCGGCGGTGGTGACGCCCTCCCAACCCGTGGTGCGGAACTCGTGGGGACTCAGCTCGCTGGCGATGGTGAGCACGTTGCCGCCGCGGAGCACGCACAGATGCGTCGTCTCGCGGGCGCGCTGCGCGATGCGGCGCAGGATCGGCCGGGACTCGCGCGTGAGGCGGCTCTCGACGGTCAGCGCGGCCAGCGCGAACAGCCGCGAGCCCAGGCGATAGCTGAGCGTGCTCTCGTCGCGATCGAGCAGCCCGGCGTCGGCGAGGGTGGCCAGCGTGCGCGACACGACCGCCTTGTCGCGCCCTGTCAGCTGCGCCACGCGCGTGACGCCCAGCCCTCCGGAGGCGACGGATTCCGCGCTGCCCAGCACCTCGAGGATCTCGATGTCTCGGCCGAGCCCGGACACATTGCGCCGGGGGCTGATCTTCTCCGCAGTCATGCCCAACACTGTACGGGGACTGTTGCCATTTGCGCATCGGCAAGTGGCGTAACGGCATCACCCCTCTTATCGTGGGCGCATCCACACCACTCGAAGGAGAGGGCACGCATGGCCGACCTGCGCATCGGCGAGAGCTTCGTCGGAGACGGCGTCAACGCCGCACACATCAACACGGTAGCGGGGGCCCGCTCCGGCCCCGCGGGCGTCGCATGGGCCACGGCGCTCGCGACGCCGAGCGCCGGGCACGTTCCCTTCGTGACCGTCCTCGCTCCCTCGCTCCCCGTCAAGCCGCTCACGCTGTTCGTCAGCAAGTCGGCGCCCGCCGGAGACGAGCACGGCTCCCTGATCTGGGGACCCGCGCAGGCCGGCGTCGCGGCCGGCGTCGCCGACGCCGTCGCGGAGGGAGTGATCAGCGAGCAGCAGGCCGACGAGGACGTCATCATCGCGGCCGTCTGGGTGAATCCGGGCGCCGATGACGCCGATGCGATCTACCGGAACAACCGGGAGGCGACGGCGAACGCCCTGCGCAACGGCGTGCGGTCGACGCCCGCCCTCGCCGACGTGCTGGCGGCCCGCGCGCAGCCCCGCAACCCCTTCTACACGGCACCCGCCTCCTGAGACGCGAGGATCCCGAATGAGCCAGAATCTCCCGACCGTCGGCTTCATCGGCCTCGGCAGCATGGGCGGCGGCATGACCCGCAACCTGCAGGCCGCAGGCTTCCCGCTCGTGGTCACCGACCTGCGCCGCGAGGCCGCTGACGAACTGGTCCGCGGAGGCGCCCGCTGGGTGGACACGGCCGCCGAGGTGGCCGCGGACAGCGACCTCGTCATCACCATGCTGCCCACGCCCCGGCACGTGTCCGACGCGCTGAACGGACCGTCCGGCATCCTCGCAGGCATTCGCGACGGCGGCACGTGGATCGACATGTCCACCTCGGTTCCCGAGGTCGCCGACGGCGTGCGCCGCGATCATGCCGACCGCGTCCTGCACATCCTCGATGCGCCGGTCAGTGGCATGTCGGTCGGCGCGGCCAACGGCACGCTGCAGATCTTCATCGGGGGTGCGAGCGAGGATGTCGAGCGCCTGCGCCCCGTCTTCGACGCGATGGGAGACCCGGAGCGGATCCTGCACGTGGGCGGTCACGGGGCCGGATACGCCGTGAAGCTCATGATCAACCAGCTCTGGTTCTCGCACCTCGTCGCCACCGCCGAGGTCCTCGCGGTCGGCGCACGGGCCGGCGTCGACCTGTCGGTCCTGCGGGACGCGATCGTGGCCAGCCCGGCGAACAGCAACTTCGTCGAGCACGACGTGCTCTCGATCCTCGACCACGGCGACTACGACGAGGGGTTCGCGCTCGCGCTCGCGTGCAAGGACCTGGGGCTCTCCGTCGACCTGGCGCGGTCGGTGGGCATGCCGTTCGAGCTCTCTGCGCTCGTCGAGCAGCAGTTCCGCCGCGCGCGAGCGATGTACGGCGATCGCGCCGGCGAGATGGCGCCCTTCCGCCTGTACGAGGACCTCCTCGAGGCACCGCTGCGCCGCACGCCCGCGGCGCGCCCGTCCGCCCTCGCCGAGGAGGCCGTCCGATGAGCGTCCGGGATGAGCGCGCCTTCGTCGCGTCGCTGCCCTCCGACCTCTATATCGCGGGCGAGTGGCGTCCGGCCTCCACGGGGTCACGATTCGATGTCGTCGACCCCTCGACCGAGGAGGTGCTCGCTCAGGTGGCGGATGCCTCGCCCGACGACGGCGCCGCCGCGCTCTCCGCCGCGCACGCGGCGCAGGCCGGATGGGCACGAACGGCGCCTCGCGAGCGAGCCGAGATCCTGCGCCGCGCGTTCGAGGCGGTCACGGTCCGCGCCGAGGAGTTCGCCCTCGCGATGACGCTCGAGATGGGCAAGCCGCTCGCGGAGTCCCGCGGCGAGGTCGCGTACGGCGCGGAGTTCCTGCGCTGGTTCTCCGAGGAGGCGTCGCGCATCAGCGGCCGCTACTCCACGGCGCCCGACGGCCGCAACCGCCTGCTGGTCGTGCAGCGCCCGGTGGGACCGAGCCTGTTCATCACGCCCTGGAACTTCCCGCTCGCCATGGTGACCAGGAAGGTCGCGCCGGCCATCGCCGCGGGCTGCACGATGGTGCTCAAGCCGGCAGCGCTCACCCCGCTGACGGCACTGCTGCTCACGCGCGTGCTCGAGGAGGCGGGGCTTCCCACCGGCGTGCTCAACGTCATCCCCACCACGCGCGCTGGGGCCGTCACGGGGCCGCTGCTGAAGGACCGTCGGCTGCGGAAGCTGTCGTTCACCGGCTCGACCGAGGTCGGGCGCCGGCTGATCGCGGACTCGGCCGATCAGGTGCTGCGGGTCTCCATGGAGCTCGGCGGCAACGCGCCCTTCCTCGTCTTCGAGGATGCCGACATCGACGCCGCCGTGGATGGCGCCGTCGCCGCGAAGCTGCGCAACGGCGGCGAGGCCTGTGTCGCCGCCAACCGGTTCATCGTCCACGAGTCGCTCGCCGAGGAGTTCACGGCCAGGTTCGTCGAGCGAGTGGCGGCCTTCCGCCCCGCTCGCGGCACCGAGCCCGAATCGACGATCGGTCCGCTCGTCGACGCCGCGACGAGGGACAAGGTGGCCTCGCTCGTCGACGGCGCCGTGGCCCAGGGCGCGCGCGTTGCGCTCGGTGGGCGCGCCCTGCCCGGCGCCGGGTACTTCTATGAGCCCACCGTGCTCGTGGACGTGCCTGCGGATGCGACGATCCTCGGCGAGGAGATCTTCGGACCCGTCGCCCCGATCGTCACGTTCCGCACGGAGGACGAGGCCGTCCGGCTCGCGAACGCCACCGAGTACGGCCTGGTCTGCTTCGCGTACACGCGCGATCTGGATCGCGGACTGCGCCTGGCGGAGGAGCTCGAGACGGGTATGTTCGGGCTCAACGCAGGCGTCGTCTCGAACCCCGCCGCGCCGTTCGGCGGCGTCAAGCAGTCCGGCATCGGGCGCGAGGGCGGCTTCGAGGGCATCCACGAGTACCTCGAGACGACGTACGTGGGGATCGCCGACCCGTTCGCGCCGAAGGGGAACTGAGATGGACATCACCGGATTCAGCACCAGGCTGTTCTCGCTGAACGGGCGTCGCGCCCTCGTGACAGGCGGGAACGGCGGGCTCGGACGCGCCTTCAGCGTCGCGCTCGCCGCGGCGGGCGCCGACGTGTTCGTGCCGTCCCTGGCCGACGACGACGGCACGACCCGCCGGCTCGTCGAGGAGCGGGGAGCGCGCTACGCGTTCGCTCAGGCCGACATCACCGAGCCGGGCACACCGCAGCGCATGGTGGACGCGTGCGTCGCGGAGCTCGGCGGGCTCGACATCCTCGTCAACTCCGCCGGCATCAACCTGCTGAGCGAGGACGTGACGGAGTTCGGTCGCGACAAGTGGGACCCGATGATCGCGGTGAACCTCACCGCGGCGTTCGAGTTCGGTCAGGCGGCGGCGAAGGCGATGATCCCGCAGGGCTCGGGCAAGATCGTGAACGTCGCGTCGCTGTTCTCGTTCCTCGGCGGGCGCCAGTCGCCCGCGTACGCCGCGTCCAAGGCCGGCATCGTCGGCTTCACGAAGGCGTACGCCGACGAGCTCGCCGGTGCCGGTATCCAGGTGAACGCCATCGCGCCTGGCTACTTCGCGACGGCGCTGACGGAGAAGACCCGCTCGGACGCCGCCGCGAGCGGCCGCATCCTCGACCACATCCCCGCGGGGCGGTGGGGCGATCCGTCCGACCTCATGGGCGCCCTCGTCTTCCTCGCGAGCCCCGCATCCGACTACGTCACCGGCCACACCCTCGTGGTCGACGGCGGCTACCTGCTGCGCTGACCCACTCAGGAGAGACACACCATGCCCGAAGCACCCTCCACGCTCGCACGTGAGCAGATCGTCGACGGCCTCGTCGCGCTGCTCGGCGCCGCGAAGGTCGACACGGACGAGACGGCCCTGCGCGAGTCGAGCGTCGATCGCTTCAAGAAGTACACGGCCGTTCACGGCATCTTCGACGGGCCGTTCCCCGCGGCGATCGCCTACCCCGAGTCCACCGCCGATGTCGCGTCGGTGCTGCGGTTCGCGAACGAGCACCGGATCGCGGTCGTGCCGCGTACCGGCCGCACGGCCACGGAGGGAGGCCTCGAGGTGGTCGTCCCCGACACGATCGTGCTCGATGGCTCGCGCATGGACCGTGTGCTCGACGTGAACACGCACGACATGATGGTCACGGTGCAGTGCGGCGCACCCCTGCAGCGCGTCGAGGACGAGCTGCGCGCTCTCGGGTACACCACGGGTCACTCGCCCCAGTCGAAGCCCCTGGCGCAGTACGGCGGTCTCGTCGCGACGCGCTCCATCGGCCAGTTCTCGACGCTCTACGGCGGCATCGAGGACATGGTGGTGGGCCTCGAGGCGGTGCTCGCGGACGGCACGGTCACGCGGATCAAGAACGTCCCCCGCCGCGCGGCCGGACCGGACATCCGGCATCTCCTCATCGGCAACGAGGGCGCGTTCGCGTACATCACCGAGGTGACGGTCAAGATCTGGCCGCATCAGCCCGAGCACATGCGCTTCTTCGGCTATCTCACCGAGGAGTTCGGCACGGGCGTCGAGGCGCTGCGGGAGCTCGTCACGCAGGGATACCGGCCGTCGGTCGCGCGCGTGTACTCGCCCGAGGACGCGCGTCAGCACTTCGCGCATTTCCACGAAGGTCGCAACGTGGTGGTGCTCGTCGCCGAGGGACCGAAGCCGCTGGCCGATGCGACCGCCAGCGCGATCGAGGAGGTGTTCGCCGCCAAGGAGCACGTGCGGGTGGATGATGCCCTCATCGAGCAGTGGTTCGCGGGGCTGAACTGGGGGCAGGACAAGATCGACCGCGAGAAGCGGGAGATGCTCGAGACCGCGCATCTCGGCTACACGACGGAGGTCTCGGTCGACTGGTCGAAGGTCGTCGCGCTCTACGAGTCGGTCATGCACCGCGTGCGCACCGAGTTCCCGCGCGCGGCGGATCTGACGATGCTCGGCGCGCATTCGTCGCACAGCTACCAGACCGGGACGAACCTGTACTTCGTCTACGACTACGACATCCGCTGCGAGCCGCGTGAGGAGCTGACGCAGTACCACGAGCCCCTCAATGCGATCGTGGTCGAGGAGGCGCTGCGCCACGGCGGCTCGATGGTGCACCACCACGGGATCGGCAAGTACCGCACGGCATGGACCGCGGAGGAGCACGGCTCGGCTCTCGTCCTGCTCGAGCGGATGAAGGCCGCGCTCGATCCGAACGGCATCATGAACCCCGGCACGATCTTTCCGCTCGAGGCCTGACGTGCCGTACGTCGTCGCGATCGACAACGGCTCCCAGTCGACGAAGGTCCTCATCGTCGACGAGCGCGGGCGGGTGCACGCGTCCGCTCGGGTGGGGCTGCGCGCCTACGACACGCCGTCTCCGGGGCGCAGCGTGCACCCGGGCGACGACGTGTGGGAGTCGATCGCGGCGGCGTGCCGGGCGGTGATGGCGCGCTTCACCGGGCCGGTCTCGGAGATCGTCGGAGTGGGGCTGTGCACCATCAGGTTCTGCCGCGCGCTGCTGCGCGCCGACGGCACGCTCGCGGAGCCGATGCTGAGCTGGATGGACGAGCGCGTCGGACGTGCCCACGAGCCCGTGCCGGGGGTGGCGCGCGTGACGACGTCGTCCGGCTACGTCGCTCATCGCCTCACCGGACGCTTCACGGACGCCGCCGCGAACTATCAGGGCGTGTGGCCGATCGATCAGCGCACGTGGCGCTGGAGCGAGGATCCGCGGGACTACACCCGCACGGGCATGCAGCCGTCGATGCTCTCGGAGCTCGTCGATCCGGGGGCGCCGCTGGGAACGATCACGGATGCCGCCGCGCGGGCGACGGGGCTGCCGGCGGGTGCCCCCGTCTTCGCGACGGCGAACGACAAGGCCGTCGAGGCGCTCGGTGCCGGGCTGTCCTCTCCGTCGGACGTGCTGCTGTCGCTGGGTACCTACATCTCGTCGATGACGCTGGCAGACCGACCTGACGGCGGCGCCTCGCACTGGGTGAACTTCGGGTCTCGTCCTGGGCGGTATCTGGCCGAATCCGTCGGCATCCGCCGCGGGATGTGGACGGTCAGCTGGCTGCGCGGGATCGTCCAGTCCGACGTCCCGGAGGGCGACGACCTCTATGCACTGGATCGTGAGCTGGGGAAGGAAGCCGCGGCCGTCGCACCCGGCAGCGACGGCGTCGCAGCCGTGCTCGACTGGCTCGCCCCGGACGACGCGCCCTACCGGCGCGGTGCGATCGTGGGTTTCTCCGGGATGCAGGGGCGCGGGCACCTGCACCGGGCGATCCTCGAGGGGATCGCGTTCACGATGGCGGACCACATCGAGGCCATGGCGGACGAGCTCGGCCGACGGTTCGAGTCGGTGATCGTCACGGGTGGGGGAGCGCAGTCCCCGCTGCTCGTGCAGATCATCGCGGATGTGCTCGGCCTTCCCGTGCGTCGGGCGGTGCTGGACGACGCCGCGGGGATCGGCGCAGCGGTCTGCGCGGCCGTCGGCTCGGGTCTCCAACCCAGATGGGACGAGGCGCTGAGCGCGATGACCGCTCTCGCGCCGGCCGTGACGCCGTCGCGCGATGCCGAGCGCTATGGCCGCCTCCGCGGCTGGCACCGCGAGATCCGCCGGCAGCTCGACGAGCTGAACCGCCGGGCCGCGGCGGCCTTCTCGACCTGACGCGAGGGGCCGGAGCCGCGCGCCCCGTGGTGCGACGACAGGCATCTGTGGCACCGCCCGGCGGTTCCTCATGTCTTGCCCGGGGGTATTCCCTCGCCGGCTCATCGCGCGTAGTGTCGCAGTCGCGTTTCCGCGCTGGACCGTCCCTCCCGGGTTCGAGCATGCTCCTCGGGAGGGGCGGCCCTGTTTACGCGGCGCGCGGCCCGATGTCAAGCCTCCGGACCCCGCGAGCGCGCGCTGTCATCCTGAAGGCACGCGAGCGGATCCTTTCGGGGGAAGGGACCTCAACGCGTGGGGTGCGGGTTCGGGTCCCGCACACCCTCACACCATCGCCCCGCCCGGGTCGAGCGCTCTGCTCCCCGGGCGGGGCGGTTCGGTGTGCGGGCCGGACGCGGCGCAGGCCGCGCGGCCGTCGCGAACGCGCGAGAATGAAGCCATGACCGCTCCGCTGATCACCGAGCTGCCCGATCCCCGCTTCGTGATGAGCGAGGAGGGCCATCGCATCGCCACCTACACGTGGGGGTGGGAGGACGAGAGCGCGCCCGTCGTGCTGTGCGTGCACGGGTTCGCGTCGAGCTGCCGCGACAACTGGGTGGCCACCGGCTGGGTGCGCGAGCTGCTGCGCGCCGGCTTCCGCGTGATCGGGATCGATCAGCGCGGGCACGGCGCGAGCGACAAGCCGCACGAGCCGACCGACTACACGATGGATGCGCTCGTCTCGGACGTGCGCGTGACGCTCGACACGTACCTCATCGACACCGCGCGCTACGCCGGCTACTCGCTCGGCGCGCGCGTCGGCTGGCACGCGGCGGTGGCCATGCCCGAGCGGATCGAGCGGGCCGTGCTCGGCGGCATCCCCGACGGGCGGCCGCTCGGCCGGCTCGACCTCGCGCAGGCGCGGGCGTTCGCCGAGCACGGCACCGAGGTGACCGATCCCGTCACCCGCAACTACGTCACGCTCGCCGAGCGCGTGGCCGGCAACGACCTGCGCGCGCTCGTGGCGCTCGCCGGCGGCATGCGGTTCGGCGACGCGGATCCGGATCTGGGTGACCCGCCGCAGCAGCCGACGCTGTTCGCGACGGGATCGGAGGACGCGATCCTCGAGGACTCGAAGCGTCTGGCCGCGGCGGTGCCGAACGGCCGGTTCCTGGAGGTGCCCGGCCGGCACCACTTCAACGCGCCCGGATCGCGCGACTTCCGCGGCGCGGGCGTCGCGTTCCTCGCGGGGGACTGAGCCGCGGTCGCTGTCGCCTGGTCGAGGCGGCACGCCACTCCCCGCGCCCGATGAAGCGGGCGGCCTCCTACTCAACGTGCTGATGCTCAACGCCGAGCCATGGCGGGGCGGCTTGGGCCGTTGCCGGACGTGGTCTGGAGCAACGGCTCAAGTGCTTGCGTGCTCGGATTCTCAACGCCGGGTGCTCAGCGGTCGATCATTCTTGCGGTCGGGTGCCCGTCACGCGCGTCTTGCGACCCACCGTGTTGAGTTGCAGAAGGCGATCATTTTTGGGGACCAAGACGTCTTTCAGACGGCGTGCAAATAAACGGGCGGCGAACAATTGGCGAAGGCGGTGGAGAGCCCGGGGACGATGTTCGATCGGCCAGTAACATCAGTCTCGCTTCAGGATTCCCCTCTGAAGATGGCCACGTCGACTCCTCCAACGTTACAGGCGGTGGAATCCGTCGATCGGGCAACAAAGGAGGCTGATGAGCGGGCCGCTGACCGGACGGGAGATCGAAGTTCTCCAAGCGCTGAGCATCACGCCGCACGACGATAAGGCCATCGGGCAGAAGCTCAGCATCCAACCGACGAGCGTCAAGGGACACCTCAAGCGCATCATGTCGAAGCTCGACCTCCACTCCCGCGCCGATCTCGTCGCTTGGACATACCGCAACGGACACATGCGCTGAGCGCACGAGCAAGTCGCTACATGAGAAATGGCCCCATGCGGGGCTAACACCAAGAGTTCTCGGCACGGTTTACTGCCGCTGTACGGATTTCTCAGATCGCTCGCTTGGATCACGCGCCGAACGAACGTTCATATCAAGACTGCTATCGAACATTTCGAGCCGGAAAGGAATTGACATGAAGATGAGGAAGATCAAGGCAATTGGGGCAGCCATTGCGACGGTGGCCATGGCGGCCGCGTCGGTTGTGGCTGTGAGTGCCCCGGCTCAGGCGGCGCAATACTCCGGATGCAGCGGCACCTACAGGCTCTGCTTCTTCTACAGCCCCTCGTACGCGGGTGCGAGCACAAATTTCAGCGATGGCTATATGCCCGACCTCATCTCTCCGACCATGTACCGTTGGCCCAATAACGGCGCCGGGGCGGGGGAGCGGGTGGGAAACAACGCGGCTTCCGCGCAGAACAGGTGGGGCGCAGGGGTGAGTGCGATCATCTACTACTCTGCCAACTTCGGCCAGCCCTCGGTGACAATCGGGCCCAACGGCAGCGTCAGCAATCTCGGTACTCTTCGGAACAACAACCGTTCCTTCCGAATCACCGAGTAGGGTGCGGCGATGGCCTCACTTCGATCCAAGCCGGAGTCGCTCCTACTCGCTCTCACGGTTCTCCTGCTGGTCGGATGCACCTCTATCCCCGCGACGGATGCGAATGGGGTGACGGATGCGAACGAGCATGGGATGCCGGCGGAGCGCGAAGCCGCGGCGTCGAGCGGAGCCGCGGTGCTTCCGCTGGACGCTTTCGAGCCAAGTGCCGCAGAGCGGAACACGCTCACCCGTGCCATCAGCGCGCTGACGGCGGAGTGTATGACCGCGCACGGGTTCACCGACTACCGGCCGAGTAACGCCGCGCCGCCTGAGACGACGTCGCTGACGCGCCGATACGGGGTGATGAGCGCTGATGATGCCGCACGTTTCGGTTATCACCTCACCGATGCTGAGAAGATCGGCTTCCGAGGGCCGGACGACGGCGAGGAAGAGGGCGCGCCCGACGAGGTTTCGGAGGCAGAGGAGACAGCGCTGTACGGCGCGCCGTTCTCCGAGATCGACCCTGCCGCTCCGCTGACATCGGGCTGTTACGGCGAAGCCGCTGTGGCGGTGTACGGAGACAGTGCCGAGATGCCGATGACTGCCAACTTGCTCGCGTACGAACTCCACGGGGACTCGTATTCGGACGACCGCGTCATTGCGGCCATTGACGACTGGTCGATGTGTATGCAAGGACAGGGTTATGACGTCGCGGGGCCGAAGGAAGCAATGGATGCCGCTGACCTCTCGCTTCCTGAACCATCGGCGGCCGAGATCGCGATGGCCTCTGCTGACATCGTGTGCAAGGACGACACCGACCTGGTTGAGGTCTGGCTGACGGTGGAGATCGAGTTACACAACGCGGCGATCGAGGAGCAGTTCGAGACCCTCACGGAGGAACGGGCGCAGATCGATGCCATGCTGACGCGCGCGGCCGAGGTGCTGATGTGATCAGTGGTCGTCCGACGCGGGCTTCGCCGCGGCTGATCGCGCACAGGTACGCGTCGTCGTGGGTTCTCGCGCTGTCGGTGCTGCTGTGCGGGTGCACCTTCGCGGCGCCGTCCGATGAGGTCGGTGACTCCCCAGCGGAGGCCACCGGGACGAGCACGGAGTTCCCCCTCGACGCCTTCGACGCCGACGAGGAGGAGCGGCAGCTCCTTCAGGACGCCGTCGTGGTGCTCACGGCGGAGTGCATGGCCGCTCACGGGTTCCCGGACTACCCCGTGCCGACAGAGCCTCCCGTCGAGCACACGACGACGATCACGAGGCACTACGGGGTGACGGATGCCGCTGCGGCCGCCCGATTCGGGTACCACGATCCCGAATCCGTCCC
This sequence comes from Microbacterium sp. FG3, assembly GCF_057809335.1. NCBI lineage: Bacteria > Bacillati > Actinomycetota > Actinomycetes > Micrococcales > Microbacteriaceae > Microbacterium > Microbacterium sp. FG3. The sequence continues at coordinate 27,992 of NZ_JBMDJT010000007.1, forward strand.
GCTCGAGACCGTCTCCACGACGTGGGCGGGAGAGGCGCCGGAGCCTTCGGATGCCGAGTACGAAGCGCTCTACGGCTTTCGGCCCGGGGAGGGATTGCCGACATCTCCGCCCACGGCGGGGTGTCTGGGCGACGCGGCGCAGGACCTCTACGGCGACACCCGCGCGCTGGACACGATGGCGAGCAGGCTCGCTCGCCAGGTCTCCGGCGATTCCCTGATCGACCCTCGCGTCATGGCCGCCCTCGCCGAATGGTCGGAGTGCATGCGGTCGCACGGCTATGACGTCGTCCTCCCCGAGCAGCCGGTGGACGACGTGCGGATGTCGCCGGACCCCACGGCCGATCCTTCGCCGGAGGAGATCGAGATGGCGACGACCGACGTCGCCTGCAAGGATGAGACGGATCTCATCGACCGCTGGAAGGCCGCAGAGATCGACCTGCAGAACGCCGTCATGGCCGATGACTACACGTCTGTCTTCCTCAAGGAGCAGCGTGACCGCATCGACGACATGGTGGCACGCGCCGCAGCGCTCGTCGGCGAGCCGGCGACGACGCCGTGAGCGCACCCGAGGCGCCCTCTGAAGGGAGAGGTCGCACCTCGACCTCGCGGCGGCGATGGGTTGCCGGTGGGATGGCCGGCATCGCGGTGGCCTGTGCGGCACTCGGGTGGGGCGCGGCACAGCTGGTGCGGTCTCCCGCGCAGGTCGCGGCTGACGCGGCACCGCCTCCGGCTTCGGTGATCACCGCGCCGGTCGAGTTGCGTCAGCTGAATGAGACGGTGGTGACGCGGGGGGCAGTGGGTCCGTCCGGGACGGTACAGGCCGGTCTGCGTGCTCCGACGAACGGTGAGGCTGTGGTCACTGCCGTTCATGTGAGGGTGGGCGACGAGGTCGTTGCGGGCCAGGTTCTGCTGGAGATCGCCGGGCGGCCGGTGTTCGCCATCGAGGGCACCGTGCCGGTCTATCGTGACCTCGTGCCCGGAAGCGAGGGCGAAGATGTCGCGCAGCTGCAACGCGCGCTGACAGCAATGGGCTTCCCGGTTTCCGATGACGGCGTTTACGGTGTGAGTACGAAGAATGCCGTTCGGGCGTGGTATGAGCGGGCTGGGTACGATCCGGCCGAGGCGACCCTGGACGTTGAGGAGCGGATCGCCTCGGCGCAGGACCAGGTGCGTGGCGCGGAGCGCGCGGTAGAGGATGCTCGGGATACGTTGGCCTCCGCGCCGGAGCCGGACAGGGCTGCGGCCGAACGCATGGTGGTTCGCGCGGACGAAGACCTCGCGAACGTTCGAGTGACACTCGCGAAGATCGAGGCGGCCGCGGGAGCGGCAGTACCCTCGGCCGAGCTTGTGACGGTATCCGCGTTCCCAGCGACGGTGCGAGAGGTGGAACTCGCCCCCGGCGATCCCGTCGGAGACGGCGCGCTGTCGTTGTCGACCGGTGATCTGACGGTCTCCGCGAGCCTCGGCGCATCCCAAGCGGGCCTCGTGCGGGAGGGGCAGACGGTCGAGCTCACCGCGGAGGCGCTGTCCCAGACTGCCACCGGCCGCGTCCACGACATCACCGCTGAGAGTGCGGGCACGGATGCAACGATGCCTGGCGGCGCGCCGGGGTCGACATTACTCGTCGTTCCGGACTCTCCTTTGCCACGGGAATGGAACGGGCAGGACGTGCGAGTCACCATCGTCGCGGCCAGCAGCGCCGGGGAGGTGCTGGTGGTGCCGCTCGCCGCCGTGTCCGCCGACGCCGGTGGGCGTACCCGTGTCGTGGTTGTCGGCGAGGGCGAATCTCGCCGTGACGTCGAAGTGACGACGGGGCTCAGCGGCGAGGGGTTCGTCGAGGTCTCGCCGGTCGGTGCGGCGCCGCTTGAGCCCGGGGACCGCGTCGTCGTGGGGACGGCGGGATCGCCGTGAACGGCGCCGAGAACGAGGAGGCACCGCGCGGGCCCGTCGTTGAGCTTCGAGGCGTGCTTCGTGAGTATCCGGGTGCCCCGGCGGTGCGGGCACTGGGCCCGGTGGACCTTCGGATAGAGCTCGGTGAATATGTCAGCATCATGGGGCCGTCCGGATCGGGCAAGTCGACGTTGCTGAACGTCATCGGAATGTTGGACGTGCCGACGGCCGGAAGCTACCTGTTCCGAGGACAGGAGGCGAACACTCTCCGCGAGGCCGAACGAACCTCACTGCGCGGGCGTGCGATTGGCTTCGTGTTCCAGTCCTTCCACCTGCTGAAGCACCGGACCGCTATCGAGAATGTTGCGCTCGCGCTCCTGTACAGCGGCATGGCGCGCCCCGAACGGGAGCGGCGGGCGCGGGCTGTGCTCACACGCGTCGGGCTGGGGCAGAGGGCTGACACTGCCACGGGCCGTCTCTCGGGCGGGGAGCAGCAACGCGTCGCGATCGCGCGAGCCGTCGTCGCTCAGCCCTCGCTCCTGCTGTGCGATGAGCCGACCGGAGCTCTCGACCAGGCGAACGGGGAGATCGTGCTCGACCTGATCGAAAGTCTCCATTCCGAGGGGATGACGCTGTGCGTCATCACACACGACCAGGCTGTGGGAGCCCGAGCCGGCCGCGTTGTGCGACTGCGTGATGGCCTTGTTCACGACGATGGAACACGGACGTGACGCCGCGCAGCTCCTTTTTCAGAGCCACGGACCTGCTCGACGAGAGCCTCGCGACGCTCGCCGACCGTCCGGGCCGGAGCATCCTGACGGCACTCGGCACGATGATCGGAGCGGGGATGCTCGTGGCAGTGCTCGGGTTGGCCGCGACCACGGCGGCGCAAGTCTCCGGACGGTTCGACGCGTTGGCAGCGACGCAGGTGCGCGTCGAAGACGCGCGTGACACGGTGGATGCCGACCCTGACGGTCCGTTCCCGGCAGACGCGGACGCTCGCCTCGACGCCCTCAACGGAGTCACTGCTGCGGGAGTGGCCTGGACGCCACGAGGAGCGCAGCAATCCGTATCTGCCGCCATGGGCGGACGGGTCAGGGACACCGTTTCGGTGACAGCAGCGTCCGCCGGATACTTGACGGCGGCGGGGACGACCGTGGCGCAAGGCAGGCTTTACGACGCGTTCCACGACGACACGCGGCAAGCCGTCGCGGTACTCGGACCCGCAGCGGCGAGCCAGCTCGGCATCATCGACATCAGCACGGCGCCCGCCGTGTTCATCGGCGGAACTCCCCTCACCGTCATCGGCATCCTCGATGACGCGACTCGCGAGCCGGCATTGCTGAGCACCATCATCGTGCCTCGCGGCACCGCCGAACGCCTGTGGGGCTCCCCTGCCATCGAGGACGCCGCACATGCGCTGATCGCAACGAACCCCGGAGCTGCCCTTCAGATCGCGCAGGAGGCGCCGCTCGCGCTGCGCCCGGACCGAGTCGAGCTCATTCAGGCCATGCCACCCCCTGACCCCCGCACCCTCCGCCTGGCCGTCGACGACGACCTCGCCAGCTTGTTCCTCGCCCTCTCTGCCGTCTGCCTGCTCGTCGGTGTCATCGGCATCGCCGGCACCACCCTCGTCGCCGTGATCGAACGCGTGCCGGAGATCGGCCTGCGTCGCGCCGTTGGCGCGCGCCGCAGGCATGTCGTGATCCAGGTGCTCACCGAATCCGGCATCCTCGCCGCTCTCGGCGGCGTCGTGGGCACCACGCTCGGCATCCTCACCATCCTCGCCGTCGCCCTCGCACGCGGCTGGACGCCGGTCATGGAGCCCCTCACCCTCGCCGCCGGCCCGATCCTCGGCATCCTCACGGGGCTCGTCGCCGGCGCGTACCCCGCGTACCGCGCCGGCCGGATCCCACCTGCAGAGGCGCTCCGACGGTGAGATGCCCTGGGGCAGGACCGCTCGCGGGACGCGGTCGGTATCGCCTCTGTGACCGTGAGATGAACGATCGTCACACACCGGAATACCGGTTGAATCGCACGAATGAAGTTCCTAGCCTGGCGCCATGGGCCTCTTCATCTACGACAACGCCGATCCCCCGATCCGCATCGACGACCGCACGCTCTGGCACCTCAAGACGGTCATCCTCACCAAGCTGCGCCGCGGCGAGAGCTTCAGCGTCTCGTGGGCGCATCCCGACGACGAGGGCAGCACGACCGTCTGGCTGCATCCGACGATCCCGCTGCGCTTCGTCTTCGACTCGGCTCACCCGCCGGAGCTCAACCGTCAGTGGCTCGTGGAGCTGAACGGCTCGACCGTGGAGCACGGCGGCATCACACTCACGCCCGAGCAGGTCGGCGCGGCGGCCTGAGCGCGCCCGGCGTCAGTCGATGCCGAGCTCGCGGCGCAGCCGCGCGACGTGCCCGGTGGCCTTGACGTTGTAGAGCGCCTTGGTCACGACGCCGTCCTCGTCGAGGACGAACGTGGAGCGGATGACGCCCATGACGACCTTGCCGTAGTTCTTCTTCTCGCCCCACGTGCCGTAGGCCTCGTGCACGGCCCTGTCCGCGTCGCTCAGCAGCGGGAAGGTGAGCCCGTCGCGCTCGGCGAACTGCTTGAGCTTGGCGGGCTCGTCGGGCGAGACGCCCAGCACGGCGTATCCGGCGCCGGCGAGCGAGGCGATCGAGTCGCGGAAGTCGCACGCCTCGGTCGTGCAGCCCGGCGTCATGGCCGCGGGGTAGAAGTAGAGCACGACCTTCTGGCCCCGCAGATCCCGCAGGGAGACGGGCGATCCGTCCTGGTCCGGCAGGGTGAAGTCGGGAGCGGGGGTTCCGGGTTCGAGGCGCGTCACGCCTCCCAGCCTAGTTCGGCTGCCGGATCACCAGTCCTGCTTGTCCTTGAACGTCTCGAGCAGGCGCTGCAGCGAGTCGAGGCGGCCAGCCGGCAGCGTGCCCGCCGCGACGGCCTCGTTGAGCGCGCAGTCCGGCGCGCCCGGCAGGTGCGTGCAGCCGCGGGGGCAGTCCTCGGCGACGGCGAGCAGATCGGGGTAGGCACGCAGGATGTTGTCGGGGTCCACGTGCCCGAGGCCGAACGAGCGCACGCCGGGGGTGTCGATCACCCAGCCCGATCCGGCCGCGCCCTCGTAGCGCAGCGAGACGGTGGACGACGACGTGTGCCGGCCGCGGCCGGTCACCTCGTTGACGTGGCCGGTCGCGCGGCCCGCCGACGGGACGAGCGCGTTGACGAGCGTCGACTTGCCGACGCCCGAGTGTCCGACGAAGACGGTCGTGTGCCCCGCGAGCGCCTCGCCGATCTCGTCGAGGGGCGCCGCATCGCGCGACGAGCGGAAGACCCGCAGCTCGTCGAGGCCCGCGAAGTGCTCGAGGAAGGGGGCGGGGTCGGCCAGGTCGGTCTTCGTGACGACCATGAGCGGCCGGATGCCGGCATCGAGCGCGGCGACGAGGTAGCGGTCGACCAGCCGCGGGCGGGGCTCGGGATCGGCCGCGGCGACGACGACGAGCATCTGATCGGCGTTGGCGACGACGACCCGCTCCACCTGATCGGTGTCGTCCGCGCTGCGCCGCAGGAGCGACGTGCGCTCCTCGATCCCCACGATCCGGCCGAGCGTGCCCTCGCGGCCCGACGTGTCTCCGACGACGCGCGCGCGGTCGCCCGTGACGATCGGCATCTTGCGCAGCTCGCGCGCCCGCACGGCGCTCACGGCGCGCTCGCCGGGGAGCCCCTCGTCGACGAGCACGCTGTAGCGGCCGCGGTCCACGCCGAGCACGCGCGCGATCGTCGCGTCCTCGTGCGCGGGGCGGCGCTTGGTGCGGGGGCGGTTCGCCTTGGGGTTGGGCCGCACGCGCACGTCGGCCTCGTCGAACTCCGGCTCGTCGTCGAGGTCGGCGTCGTCCAGCCAGCTCACCGGCTCGCGCCTCCCGCGAGCAGCCCCTCCCAGAGCGCGACGAACTGCGGGAGCGTCTTCGCCGTCGTGCCGATGTCGTCGACGACGACGCCGGGCACCGCGAGGCCGACGAGCGCGCCGGTGGTCGCGAGGCGGTGATCGTGGAACGCGCGCCAGGTGCCGCCGCGCAGCGGGCGCGGCTCGATGCGGATGCCGTCCGGCAGCTCTTCGGCGTACCCGCCGAGGGCCTCGACGTTCTGCGCGAGCGCCGCGAGCCGGTCGGTCTCGTGCCCGCGGATGTGCCCGATCCCGCGGAACGTGGACGGGCCGTCGGCGAACAGCGCGAGGCCGACGAAGGTCGGCGTCAGCTCGCTCACCGCCGACAGGTCGAGGTCGACGCCGTGGATGCCGCGACCGGCGGTGACGGTGAGGGCGCCGCCGCGGCGCGAGACCTTCGCCCCCATGAGGGCGAGCAGCTCGCTCAGGTGCGCGCCCGGCTGGGTGGAGTGCGGCGGCCAGTCGGTGACCGTCACGCTGCCTCCCGCGAGCATCGCCGCGGCCAGGAACGGGGCGGCGTTGGACAGGTCGGGCTCGACGTGCACGTCCTTGGCGCGCAGCGGGGCGGGCGGCACGATCCACTCGTTCGAGCTCGGCCGCTCCACCTGCACGCCGCGGCGCGCGAGGGCCTCGACCGTCAGCTCGATGTGCGGCAGGCTCGGCAGGCGCTCGCCCGTGTGGCGCAGGTGCAGTCCCACGTCGAAGCGGGGCGCGGCCAGCAGCATGCCCGAGACGAACTGGCTCGACGCGGAGGCGTCGATCTCCACCTCGCCGCCGCGCACGTGGCCGCGCCCGTGCACGCGGAACGGCAGCGACCAGCGGCCGTCGTCCTCGACGTCGACGCCGAGGTCGCGCAGGCCGCGGATCATCTCGCCCATCGGGCGGTGCAGGGCGCTCTCGTGCGCGGTCAGCAGCACCTCGCCGTCGGCGAGCCCCGCGAGCGGGGCGACGAAGCGCATGACCGTGCCGGCCTGACCGCAGTCCACGGTGCCGCCCGTGAGGGCGCCGGGGGTGACGACGAAGTCGGGGCCGTACGCGCTCTCGCCCTCGACGCGCTCGATGCCCGCGCCCAGCGCGGCGAGCGCCTCCACCATGCGCGCGGAGTCGTCGGAGTGCAGCGGCGCGACGATGCGGCTGGGGCCCTCGGCGATGGCGGCGAGCACGAGCTCGCGGTTCGTGATCGACTTCGATCCCGGCACCGTCAGCGTCCCGCGCAGCGGTCCCGGGGAGGCGGGCGCGGCGTACTCGCCGCGGTCCGCAGCGGGGCCCGGCTCGGTGGGGGAATACCCGTCGGCACTCATCGGTTTCCACCTTAGGTCACAGCCCGCGAAGGGACCCGTCGCGCCAGGCGGGACACCCGGCGGACAGGAGAGGAACGGATGACGATCACGCTCGATGATCCGCGCCTCCGGCTCGGGGGAAACCCCGATGCGCGGAGCCTAGACTGGCCGGCAATGGACGATCAGGATGCCACAGTCCCCGACGCCGCCGCGCCGGCCGATCCGCGCGCGCAGTTCGAGGAGCAGGCCCTTCCCTACATGGACCAGCTCTACGGCGCCGCCATGCGCATGACGCGCAACCCGGCCGACGCCGCCGACCTCGTGCAGGAGACCTTCGTGAAGGCCTTCGCGTCGTGGTCGTCGTTCACGCAGGGCACGAACCTGAAGGCGTGGCTGTACCGGATCCTCACCAACACCTACATCAACACCTATCGCAAGAAGCAGCGCGAGCCCTACCAGGGCACGATCGACGAGCTCGAGGACTGGCAGCTCGGCGGCGCCGAGTCGACCACGGCCACGCGCGGTCGCTCGGCCGAGGCGGAGGCCATCGACCGCATGCCGGCGTCGGTCGTCAAGGACGCGCTGCAGTCGATCCCCGACGACTTCCGCATGGCCGTGTACCTCGCGGACGTCGAGGGATTCGCCTACCAGGAGATCGCCGACATCATGAAGACCCCCATCGGCACGGTCATGAGCCGCCTGCACCGAGGCCGGCGACTGCTGCGTGACCTGCTGAAGGACTACGCGGCCGAACGGGGCATCCAGGCCGCCACGACAGGAGCACGGAAATGACCGACTGCGGCTGCGAGAAGGCGCGAGCCGACCTCGAGGAGTACCTGCGCAACGAGATCTGCAGGACCGAGTACGCCGACATCCGCGAGCACCTCGAGAGCTGCCCGGACTGCCAGGGCGAGGCGCACGTGTCGCGCACCCTCACCGAGGCCGTGCAGCGCGCGTGCCGCGAGGCGACGCCCGAGCAGGTGCGCCTGCAGGTGATCGTGCGCCTGCGCGAGGTCCAGGCCGCGCACTGATCCGGCCCGCTCGGTCGGCCGCAGGATCGAGCGACGATGCCGGCCGCAGGCTGAACCGCGCGGCCGGCTGAAGCGGCGCCGCGGCGCGGCTCAGTCGCCCAGCATCCCGAGGGTGCGCGGACGCACGATGAGCCACAGCGAGGCGATCGCGAGCGCCGAGCAGGCGATCATGATCGACGCCATCGTCAGCGGCGTGATGCCGGTGGACGCCGCCAGCAGGCCCGCGATGGGCGAGACGAGCCCGGCCACGAGGTTGTTCGACGCGCCGAGCACCGAGGCGGCCGTGCCCGCGGCCTCGGGGTGCCGGTCGAGCGCCAGCACCTGCGCGCACGGGAACGTGAACCCGCAGCCGGTCATGAACACGAACAGCGGCACGATCAGGCCCCACACGCTCGGCACGAGGCTCGACGAGATCGGGATCGCGATGGCCGCCACGAGGATGCCGGCCGTCGAGCCCGCGAGCACCCACTGCGGACCGAAGCGGGCGGCAAGGCGCGCGGCGATCTGGTTGCCGATCACGAGCCCCACAGAGTTCGCCGCGAAGACCATGCCGTACTGCACGGCCGTGAGCCCGTAGGACTGCTGGAACAGGAACGACGACGCCGACAGGTACGAGAACAGGCCGGCGAAGGTGAGCGCTCCGATCGCGAGCACGCCCACGTACACGCGGTCGCTCAGCACGACGCGGTAGCGATGGCGCACCGAGACGGTGTCGGCGGTGATGCGGTCGCTCGCGGGGCGCGTCTCGGGCAGGGCGAACAGCGCGCAGGCGAGCATGACGGCGCCGTAGCACGCGAGCACGACGAAGATGCCGCGCCACGGCATGACGCCCAGCAGCATCGATCCGATGAGCGGGGCGACCACCGGTGCGACGCCCGTGACCAGCGCCAGACGCGAGAGCATGATCACGAGGCGGCGACCGCTGAAGAGGTCGCGGACCATCGCCATGGCCACGACGCTGCCGCCCGCGGCGCCGATGCCCATGAACACACGCGCGACGCCGAGCAGCTCGAGGTTGGGCGCCAGCACCGACGCGATGCTCGCCAGGATGTGCAGGCCCGTGGCGATGAGCAGCGGCACCCGGCGCCCGAAGCGGTCGCTGAGCGGGCCGATCACGAGCTGGCCCACGGCGAAGCCCAGCATCGTGCCCGTGAGGGTGAGCTGCACCGCCGCCGCCGTGGCGGAGAAGTCCTGCTCCAGCACAGGGAAGGCCGGCAGGTACAGGTCGACCGTGAACGGGCCCAGCGCGGTGAGCGCGCCCAGCAGCAGCACGTAGACGAAGCGGCGCGCCGGCGAGAGCCGATCGCCCGGGTGGACGTGCGCGGTCTCGCCGGCGGCGTCCTGCACCTGGACGGGGATCGAGTGGGTCCCGACGGGGACGGGGATCATTCCCGTCGAGGTGGGGATGAAGCCCGAGTCGGTGTCGTGGTGTTCGTGGCGGGCGTCGTCAGGCATCTGACGATTCTTTCATCCGCCGACCGGTCAGGGGTGCGCCGCGGCCGGGGTCTCGCCGCCCTCGGTGAAGGTGGGGCGCCGTCCGAACAGCCTCCCGACGAGCAGCACGACGCCGACGACGGCGAGGCCCACGACGAGCCCCGCGATGGCGGAGACGAGCGTGTCGCCGATCCAGACGATCACGGCGCCGGCCGGCTCGAGCGCGTGCTCGACGGCGTGGAGCAGGTCGGTGGTGAGCGTGAGGCCGACCTCGCCGAGGTTCGCGAGCACGAGGTGGCCGCCGACCCACAGCATCGCGACGGTGCCGATCACGCTGATGACGCGGAACACGGCCGGCATCGACCGAACGATGCGGGTGCCCAGGTGCCGCACGCGCTGCGTGTCGTCCTTGGCCATCTTCAGCCCGATGTCGTCGACCTTCACGAGTAGCGCGACGGCGCCGTACACGACGCCCGTCATGAGCAGGGCGATCACGGCCAGTGCCCCGAGGGTCATCCAGAAGCTCATGTCCGCATCGAGGTTCGACAGCGAGATGAGCATGATCTCGGTCGACAGGATGAGGTCGGTGCGGATCGCGCCCCACACGAGCTTGTTCTCGTCGCGGGCGCCCTCGTCGACGTGCGCGTGGTGCAGCCCGAACCACTCCAGCACCTTCTCGGCGCCCTCGAAGCACAGGTAGGTGCCGCCGATGATCAGCAGATAGGGGAGCACCCACGGCGCCCACGTGGTGAGCGCGAGCGCGACGGGGATGATGATGAGGAACTTGTTGGCGATCGAGCCGAGGGCGATCTTCCCGACCACCGGCAGCTCGCGCGCCGGCGTGAGCCCCTGCACGTACTGGGGCGTCACGGCGGCGTCGTCGATGACCACGCCCGCCGCCTTGGACGAGGCCTTCAGCGCCGTGCTCAGGATGTCGTCGACGACCGCGAGCAGACCAACCGACATGCGTCCCCCTCTGGTGGTGTACCCGACGAATCTAGCGCGTCGGGGTGCCCCATACGCTGGGAGCCATGACATCGATCGACGCGCGGGACGTGCCCGCGGACGTGACCTCGCAGGAGCGGCTCGCGGAGCGCGGCCTCGACTACCGCGTCGTGCCGACGGACGGCGCCGACTTCCTACCGCTCTACCGCGCCATCTCGCGCGGCTTCCTCGACGGCGAGCCCGGCGAGGAGCGGGAGCGGAAGGCGGCCGACACCTTCGCGGAGCGCGGTGCGCGCCTCATCGGGGTGTTCGAGCGGGACGCGGCACCGGGCGCGATGCCGGTGGGCACCGTGAGCTCGTGGGCGGCGCGCCTGACGCTGCCGGGGCCGGCGGGCGCCGAGGCGCCGCTGCCGGAGATCGCGATGTGGGCGATCAGCGCCGTCACGGTGGCGGCCACGCACCGCCGCCGCGGCATCGCCAGGGCCATGCTGGAGGGCGAGCTGCGCGCAGCGGCCGCCGCGGGCGTCGCGATCGCGGGGCTCACGGTGACCGAGTCGACCATCTACGGCCGCTACGGCTTCGGCATGGCCGTGCCCGTCGAGCGGCTCACGGTGGAGACGCGGCGCGCGGGATGGATCGGCCCGGCCTCGGACGTGCGGCTGGAGTTCGTCGAGCGCCCGCGCCTGGCGGAGCTGCTCGGCGAGCTCCACGAGCGCGTGCGTCGCCAGCGGGCCGGGAACGTCACGGGCTTCCCCCTGCGCTGGGCGCGCGCCGCCGGCACCGCGCCCGGCGCCGAGAACGGCGCGAAGGTGCGCGGCGTCGTCGCGCGCGACGCCGCCGGCGAGATCCGGGGCGCGCTCGCCTTCACGATCGCGGAGGGCGAGCACCACACCACGCACACCCTCGCCATCGAGCACCTCGTCGCCGAGACGCCGGAGGTCCGCGCGGCGCTGTGGCGCTTCGCGATCGAGTACGACCTGGTCGGCACCGTCACGGCCGATCTGCAGCCGGTGGACGATTCGCTGCCGTGGCTCGTGGCCGACCCCCGCGCCGTCTCGCGGACGGTGTTCGACCATGGCTGGCTGCGCGTGCTCGACGTGCCCCGCGTGCTGGCCGCCCGCGGCTACGCGGCCGACGCCGACGTCGTCGTGCGGGTGCGCGACGAGCTCGGCATCGCCGACGGCGCCTGGCGCGTCGCGATCGCGGGCGGCGCCGCCGCCGTCACGCCCGCGTCGGGCGAGGCGGACATCGAGCTGGGCGTCTCGGAGCTGTCCTCCGTGATCGTCGGCGGTGTGCCCCTGCGCGCGCTCGCCGCGGCGGGCCGGGTGACGGGGGACGCCGGCGCCGTGGCCGCGCTCGACGTCGCGCTGCGCGCGGACCGCGCCCCGCACCTGAGCATCTGGTACTGAACGCGGAAGGTAGCCCCGATCCCGTGGGGAGCCGGGCGACCTTCGCGATCGCGGATCAGGCCAGCGCGCGCGACATCAGATCGGCGTGCTCGACGGCGTGGACCTTGCTGGAGCCCGTCGCCGGCGACGCGGCCGCGGCGCGGCTGACGACGCGCAGCTCGCGGCCGAGGTGCTTCGGCATCTTCAGCGCCATGAACGGCCAGGCGCCCTGGTTCTCGGGCTCGTCCTGCACCCACACGAGCTCGGCGTTCGGGTACTGCGCGAGCACCGCGGTGAGCTCCTCGACCGGCGCCGGGTAGAACTGCTCCACGCGCACGAGCGCGATCTGCGGGTTCGGCTTCTTCTCCAGCTCGCCGCGCAGATCCCAGTGGATCTTGCCCGAGTGCAGCAGCACCTTCGTGACGGCCGACTTGTCGATGCCGCGGTCGTCGTCGAGCACCGGCTCGAAGCGGCCCGAGGTGAAGTCCGCGACGTCGCTCGTCGCGCCGCGCAGGCGCAGCATGGCCTTGGGCGTGAACACGATGAGCGGGCGGCGGGGCCGGGCGTAGGCCTGGCGACGCAGCAGGTGGAAGTACGACGCGGGCGTGGACGGGCGCGCCACGGTCATGTTGTCCTGCGCGCACAGCTGCAGGAACCGCTCGATGCGCGCCGACGAGTGGTCGGGGCCCTGGCCCTCGTAGCCGTGGGGGAGCGCCAGCACGACGCTCGACTGCTGACCCCACTTCTGCTCGGCCGAGGAGATGAACTCGTCGATGACCGTCTGGGCGCCGTTGACGAAGTCGCCGAACTGCGCCTCCCACATCACGAGCGCGTTCGGGTTCTCCACGGAGTAGCCGTACTCGAACGCGAGGGCGGCGTACTCGCTCAGCAGCGAGTCGTACACCCAGAAGCGGCCCTGGCCCTCGGAGAGGTTCGCCAGCGGCAGCCACTCCTTGCCGTTCACGCGGTCGTGGAAGACGGCGTGGCGCTGCGCGAACGTGCCGCGGCGCGAGTCCTGGCCCGCCAGGCGCACGGGCGTGCCCTCGAGCAGCAGCGAGCCGAACGCGAGCAGCTCGCCGAAGCCCCAGTCGATCTTGCCCTCGCGGCTCATCTGCACGCGCTTGTCGAGCAGCTGCTGGAGCTTGCTGTGCACGGTGAAGCCCTCGGGCTTGTTCGCGTGCGCGTCGCCGACCTGCTCGATGACCGCGGCCGGCACGCCGGTCGTCTCGGGCTCGCCCGCCGCCTCGTCCTCGACGCCGTTGCCCGTGACGACGGGGGTCGAGCCGGTCTCGGCGGCGTGCGTCTCGGCGAACGCGACCTCCAGGCGGTTCTGGAAGTCGACCTTGGCCTGCTCGTACTCCTCCTCGGTGATGTCGCCGCGGCCGACGAGGGCCTCGGTGTACAGGCGGCGCGTGGAGCGCTTGGCCTCGATGAGGTTGGTCATGAGCGGCTGCGTCATCGACGGGTCGTCGCCCTCGTTGTGCCCGCGGCGGCGGTAGCAGACGAGGTCGATCACGATGTCGCGGTGGAAGCGCTCGCGGTACTCGAAGGCGAGCTCCGCGGCGCGCACGACGGCCTCGGGGTCGTCGCCGTTCACGTGCAGCACGGGCGCCTGGATCGTCTTGGCCGGGTCGGTCGCGTACGTCGAGGAGCGCGAGTCGACGGGCAGCGTCGTGAAGCCCACCTGGTTGTTCACGACCACGTGGATCGTGCCGCCCGTGCGGTAGCCGCGCAGCTGCGACATCTGCAGCGTCTCCATGACCACGCCCTGGCCCGAGAAGGCCGCGTCGCCGTGCACGAGGATCGGCAGCCAGCCGTACGTGCCGGGCGCCGAGCGGTCCTGCTTGGCGCGCACGACGCCCTCGAGCACGCCGTCGACGGTCTCGAGGTGCGAGGGGTTGGCCGCCAGGTACACCGGCAGCTCCTCGCCGTCCTCGCCCACGAAGGTGCCCTGCGTGCCGAGGTGGTACTTCACGTCGCCCGAGCCGCGCTTGTTGCCGGGCAGCGCGCCCTCGAACTCCTGGAACACCTGGCCGTAGGTCTTGCCGGCGATGTTCGTGAGCACGTTCAGGCGGCCGCGGTGGGCCATGGCGATCGCGGCGCCGTCGAGGTTCTTCGCCGCGGCACCCGTCAGGATCCGATCCAGCAGCGGGATGAGAGATTCGCCGCCCTCGAGCGAGAACCGCTTCTGGCCGACGTACTTCGTCTGCAGGAAGGTCTCGAAGGCCTCGGCCTCGTTGAGCTTGCGCAGCACGCGCAGCTGGTCGTCGTGGTCGAGCTTCGCGTACGGCTTCTCGATGTGCTCCTGGAACCAGTCGCGCTGCTCGTGGTCGGAGATGTGCATGTACTCGTAGCCGGTGGTGCGGCAGTACGAGTCGCGCAGCACGCCGAGGATGTCGCGCAGCTTGGCCTGACGGCGGCCGCCGAAGCCGTTCGTGACGAACTCGCGCTCGAGGTCCCAGAACGTCAGCCCGTGCGACTCGATCTCGAGGTCGTGGTGCTCGCGCTGCCGGTACTCGAGCGGGTCGGTGTCGGCCATGAGGTGGCCGCGCACGCGGTAGGCGTTGATGAGCTCCTGCACGCGGGCCGTCTTGTCGACGCGCTCGGAGAGGTCGACCGAGACGTCGGCGTTCCAGCGGATGGGCGCGTACGGGATGCGCAGCGCGGCGAAGATCTCCTCGTAGAAGCCGTTCTTGTCGATCAGCAGCTCGTGCACGATCTTCAGGAACTCGCCCGATCCGGCGCCCTGGATGACGCGGTGGTCGTACGTGCTCGTGAGGGTGATCGTCTTGCCGATCGCGAGCTCGTTGAGCGTCTTGGCGCTGGATCCGGCGAACTCGGCGGGGTAGTCGAGGGCGCCGGCGCCGATGATGCAGCCCTGGCCCTTCATGAGGCGGGGGACCGAGTGCACGGTGCCGATGCCGCCCGGGTTGGTGAGCGAAACCGTGGTGCCGGCGAAGTCGGCGGCCGTCAGCTTGTTGGCGCGGGCGCGCTTGACGAGATCCTCGTACGCCGCGAGGTAGTCGGTGAACGAGAGCGACTCGGCGTTCTTGATGCTCGGCACCATGAGCGCGCGCGTGCCGTCGGGCTTGGGCAGGTCGATCGCGATGCCCAGGTTGATGTGGGCGGGCGCCACGACGCTCGGCTTGCCGTCGATCTCGGCGTAGAAGACGTTCTGGCTCGGGAAGGCCTTGAGCGCCTGGATGAGCGCCCAGCCGATGATGTGCGTGAAGCTGACCTTGCCGCCGCGGGTGCGGGCCATGTGGTTGTTGATGACGATGCGGTTGTCGATCATCAGCTTGGCCGGGACCGTGCGCACGCTCGTCGCGGTCGGGACGGTCAGCGACTCGTCCATGTTCTTCGCGAGCGTCTTGGTCATGCCCTTGAGGACCGTGACGCGGTCCTCGGACTGCTCGGCGGGCTCCTGCGACGCGGGCTTCGACTTCTCGGGCGCCTCGGCGGGGATGGGCGTCGGCGCGGCGGGCTTGCTCGTCGTTCGGGCGACGGGCTGCTGCCCCACGGCGGCGGTCGGCGCCGTGGGCGGGTTGGCGGCCGAGGACGGCGCGGCGGCCTCCTGCTTCTGTGCCGGGGCGGGATCGGCCGGGGCGGGAGCGGCCGCCGGGGCCGCGGCGTCCGCCGCCGGAGCGGCGGAGGCCTCGTAGGCCTCCAGGACCGGCCACCACTCCTTGTCGACCGCGTTGCGGTCAGACTTGAACTGCTGGTAGAGCTCCTCGACGAGCCACTGGTTGGCTCCGAACTCCCCCTCGCCAGTACCGACTCCCGTCGTCTGGTTCGTCACGGCTGGATCGCCCACTTTCCTCGCTCTCGTCATGCGCGGTCCGTCCCGGCGCACCCGGGGATCAAGCGTAGTCCACTCGCGGCGGCCTGAGGCCCCCTTGCGCAACCTCGCGCGGGGTGATTCCGCGCGCGCGGGAGCCGCCGTTCAGGGCGTCGCCCTATGATGGTGCGCACGATGGACGACCCTCCCAGTAGACACAGGCCCCACCGACCCTTCCTCGCGTGCGCACGCGGAGGCGATCCGGCATGACCGACTGGATCCTGATGGGGGTGGGGCTCCTTCTGACCGTGGGCACCGGGCTCTTCGTGGCCAGCGAGTTCGCCCTGGTCAACCTCGATCGCGCCGAGCTCGAGGCGCGGCAGCAGCGCGGCGAGCCGAAGCTCGTCATGACGATCCGCGCGCTGCGGCACACCTCCACGCACCTGTCGAGCGCGCAGCTCGGCATCACGCTCACGACGCTGCTGACGGGCTACACGCTCGAGCCGGCGTTCTCGCGCGCCCTCGCGCCGCTGTTCGACGCGCTCGGGCTGCCGCCCGAGGTGAGCGCGCCGATCGCGACCGTCGTGGCGATGGCGATCGCGACGATCCTGTCGATGATCCTCGGCGAGCTCGTGCCGAAGAACTTCGCGCTCGCGCTGCCCCTGGCCACAGCCAAGGTCGTCGCGCCGTTCCAGCTCGCCTTCACCGCGGTGTTCCGGCCCGCCGTCGCGCTGCTGAACGGCAGCGCCAACGCGGTGCTGCGCGGCGTGGGCATCGAGCCGAAGGAGGAGCTGTCGGGCGCCCGCACGGCAGAGGAGCTGTCGAGCCTCGTGCGCCGCTCGGCGACGGCCGGCGTGCTCGAGAAGGACACCGCGAGCCTGCTCGACCGGAGCCTGCGGTTCTCGCGCCTGAGCGCCTCGGACGTCATGACCCCGCGCCCGCGCATGCACGCGCTGGCGGCCTCCGACTCCGCCGAGGACGTCGTGCAGCTGGCCAGGCAGACCGGCCACAGCCGGTTCCCCGTGTTCGGCGACTCGCTCGACGACATCGTCGGCATCGTGCACCTCAAGGCCGCCGTCGGCGTGCCGCGCCACAAGCGGGCCGAGGTGCCCGCCGCGGCGCTTGCGACCGAGCCGCTGCGCACGCCCGAGACGGTGCACCTCGACGCGCTCATCGCCGAGCTGCGGGCACGCGGCTACCAGATGGCCGTCGTCGTGGACGAGTACGGCGGCACCGCGGGCGTCGTCACGCTCGAGGACCTCGTCGAGGAGATCGTGGGCGAGGTGGCCGACGAGCACGACCGGCGCCTGGCCGGCGTCGTGCGCCACCGCGACTCGCTCACCTTCCCCGGCCAGCTGCGGCCCGACGAGCTGCGCGACCGCGCCGCCGTCGAGGTGCCCGAGGACGACGCCTACGACACCGTCGGCGGCTACATCATGAGCGTGCTCGAGCGCGTGCCCGCCGTGGGCGACGCCGTGCGCCTCGAAGACGGCACCCTCACGGTGGAGCGCATGGACGGGCGCCGCGTGGACCGCGTGCGCTTCACACCCGATCCGCTCCCGGAGGGCGCCGACGTCCAGGGAGGTGACGAGCGATGAGCGACTGGATCGGACTCGTCTGGCTGGTCGTGCTGCTGCTGGCCAACGCGTTCTTCGTCGGCGCCGAGTTCGCCGTCATCTCCGCGCGCCGCTCGCAGATCGAGCCGCTCGCCGAGAAAGGCAACCGTGCGGCCAGGACGGCGCTGTACGCCATGGAGCACGCCACGCTCATGCTCGCGACCTCGCAGCTGGGCATCACGATCTGCTCGCTGCTGATCCTGAACGTCTCCGAGCCGGCGATCCACCACCTGCTCGCCGCGCCGCTGGGCCTCACGCCGCTGCCGGAGGCGGCCGTCGACACGGTCGCGTTCGTCATCGCGCTCGTGTTCGTGTCGTACCTGCACGTGGTCTTCGGCGAGATGGTGGCCAAGAACATCGCGTTCTCGGTGCCCGACCGCGCCGTGCTCATCCTCGCGACGCCGCTCGTGTGGGTGTCGAAGGTGTTCCACCCGGTGATCTTCGTGCTCAACTGGGTCGCCAACGCCGTGCTGCGCCTGTTCCGCGTCGAGCCGAAGGACGAGGCGAACTCGACCTTCACGCTCGACGAGGTGGCGACGATCGTCAGCCAGTCGCGCCGCGAGGGCGTGCTGGACGACGCGACGGGCACCGTCGCGGCCGTCGTGGAGTTCACCGACAAGGACGCCGTGGACGTCGCGGTGCCGCTGGATCGGATCGTCACGCTCCCCGAGCGCACGACGCCCGCCGAGATCGAGGCGGCCGTGGCCAAGCACGGCTACTCCCGCTACGTGATCGTCGACGACGAGGGCGAGCCCGTGGGCTACGTGCACCTCAAGGACATTCTGCGCGCCGCGGAGGGGGACGACGCCGACCGCGTGGTGGAGGCTCCGATCCCCGCCAAGCGGATCCACCACATGGTGCCCGTGCAGGAGACGACCGACCTGGAGGACGCGCTCGCGATCATGCGGCGCGCGGGCCGCCACCTCGCCCGCGTGCGCAACGCGCAGGGCGAGACGACGGCCGTGCTCTTCCTCGAGGACATCCTCGAGGAGCTCGTCGGCGAGGTCCACGACGCGACGGAGCGTGCGCGGCGCCGCTGATTTTCTGGATCTGCGCCGCTCGGGCACCCGCTGCGCGGGCGCCGCTCGCGTGCTCGGGCCGTCGCTCCGCTCCGGCCGGCAGCGCTTCGCGCTGCGGGGCGGCCGCACCCGCGGCCGCACGCTCGCGCTTCGCGCTCGCACAATGACCGGTCGCGGTGGTCGCTTCATCTCCGCGGCTTCGCCGCTGAAGTTCAGCAACCGATCGGTGCCACCCCTCGGTTGCTGAACGAAGGCCGCGCCAGCGGCCGAAGATGAAGCGACCAGCGCAACCCTCGCGTCAGTGCTTGGGGGCGCGATAGGCGCGGAGGTACTGCGGCGGCCACAGGGCGTCGGGGTGCTCGCCGAGCTCGGTGGCGGCGCGCAGGCCGAAGTGCGGGTCGCGCAGCCACTCGCGCGCCGCGAGCACGACGTCGGCCGAGCCCTCGGCCAGCACCTGCTCGGCCTGGGCGCCCGAGGTGATGATGCCGACGGCGCCCGTGGGCGCGCCCGTCACCTCGCGCACGCGGGCCGCGAGCGGCACCTGATAGCCGGGGCGCACGTCGATCCGCTGATGGGCGACGAGGCCGCCCGAGGAGATGTCGAAGAAGTCGGCGCCGGCCTCGACGGCCCACTGCGCGACCCGCGCGACGTCGTCCACGACGAGGCCGCCGGGCGCCGAGTCCTCGGCCGAGAAGCGCACGAGCACCGGCACGCCCGCGCCCACCTCGGCGCGCACGGCGCGGATGACGTCCAGGACGAGGCGGGCGCGGTTCTCGAGAGATCCGCCGTACTCGTCGTCGCGCTCGTTCGACAGCGGCGACAGGAACTGGTGCAGCAGGTAGCCGTGGGCGGCGTGCACCTCGAGGGCGTCGAAGCCGGCGTCGACGGCCCGGCGCGCGGCCGCCGTGAACGCCGCCACGATCTGCCCGATCCGCTCGGCGGGCATCGCCTCCGGCATCGCGTAGCCCTCGTACGCGAGCGCCGAGGGCGCCTCGGTGACCCAGCCGCCGCGATCCTGCGGCACGGATCCGCGGTGCTGCGTGCCGCCGCTCTCCTCGGCGAACGGCCACCACGTCGACGCCTTGCGGCCCGCGTGCGCCAGCTGCACGCCGGCCTTCGCGCCGCGGGCGTGGATCGCCGCGACCACCGGCCGCCAGGCGTCGCGCTGCGCGTCGTTCCAGATGCCGGCGTCGCGCGGCGAGATGCGGCCCTCGGGCACGACGGCCGTCGCCTCGGCGATCACGAGCCCGGCGCCGCCGGAGGCGAACTGGGCCAGGTGCACGTGGTGCCAGTCGTTCACGACCCCGTCCTCGGCGCTGTACATGCACATGGGCGCGACCCACAGGCGGTTGCGGAACTCGACCTCGCGGAGGGTGATCGGGGTGAACAGCTGGGACATGGGGATCCTTCCGTGTGGGAGGCGCGGGCGTCCTCCGGGCGGCACGACGTAATCTGGCGGCATGCCAGGGGGATACGCCAGGCCGAGCGATGAGACCTTCGAGTGGACCGCGGCCGATGCCGCGGCGCACCTGCGGGTGCCAACGGCCTCGGACCACAAGTATTCCCGGGGTGTGGTGCTGCTCGAGACCGGCTCGCCCGCGTACCCCGGCGCGGCGGTGCTCACGGCGGAGGGCGCGTGGCGCGCCGGCGCCGGCATGGTGCGGTGGCAGGGAGACCGCGATGTCGCGCGCCTCGTGCTGCAGCGCCGCCCCGAGACGGTGGTGAACACGGGCGAGCGGTTCGACGCCGCGGTGATCGGCTCCGGGGTGTCGGCGCGCGACCGCGACGGCGAGGTGACGGCGCGCTTCCGGGCGCTGCTGCGCGCCGACGCGCCGACCGTCGTCGACGCCGGCGCGCTCGACCTCGTCACGGATCTGCGCGGCCCCGTCGTCGTCACGCCGCACGAGGGGGAGCTGGGCGAGGTGCGGATCCCGCTGGGGCTCGGCATCGACGACCTCGACGGCGATCCGCTGCCGCGGCGCCTGCGGGCCGGCTTCGCGGAGCGGCTGCTCGCGGTGCGCGAGACCGCGGTCGCGCTGGGCGGGGTCGTGCTGCTCAAGGGCGCCGAGACGATCGTCGCCACGCCGGGCGGCTGGTGGACCGTCGTGCGCGCCGGGACGCCCTGGCTCGCCACGGCCGGCACGGGCGATGTGCTCGCCGGCGCGATCGGCGCCGTCGTCGCCGCCGCGCAGGCGCGCGCCGAGGGCGGGCTCGACGCCGAGGATCTCGGGCCGCTGGCGGCCACGGCGGCGTGGCTGCACGGCACCGCCGGCCGCCTCGCCTCGGGTGTCGACGGCGCCGCGCCGGGGCACCCCGTCACGGCGCTCGACGTGGCCGCCCGCCTGCCCGACGCCTTCGCGGCGGCGCTCCGTGCGCGCTGACCGGCCGCGCGCGCCGCACCGGCGCACGCGGGCGTGGCTGTGGGCGGGGTTCGTCGTCGTGCACGCGATCGTCGCGCTCCTGGGCTGGGCGCTGCCCAACCAGCCCATGGGCGACGTCTACCTCGTGTACGAGCCGTGGTCGGAGCAGGCGCTCGGGGGCGAGCGGATCGTGGGCGTCACAGAATCGTGGGTGTACCCGATCCTGGCCCTCGCGCCGATGCTGCTCACACAGGCGCTCGGCTTCCTTGGCCCGTACGAGATCGGGTGGGCGGTGCTCGTCACCGCGTGCGACGCGGCGGCCTTCGCCCTGCTCGTGGGCGGCGGGCGCTCGCGCGGGCGCGTGGCGGCCGCCTGGTTCTGGCTCGTGTTCGCGCTCGCGCTCGGACCCGTGGGCATGTACCGCCTCGACGCCGTCACGGTGCCGCTCGCCGTCGCCGGCGTGCTGTGGCTCGCGGGCCGCCCGCCCGTCGCCGGAGCGCTGCTGGCCGCCGCGACGTGGATCAAGATCTGGCCGGCGGCGCTGCTGGCCGTGGCCGTTGCCGCCCTGTGGCGGGCCGCGCGGGCCAGCGCGCTCGGCCTCGTCGTCGGCGCGGCGGTGCTCAGCGGCGTCGTCGTGGGCGTCGTCGCGATCGCGGGCGGCCTGCCGCATCTGCTGGGCTTCGTCGCCACGCAGCAGGACCGCGGCCTGCAGATCGAGGCGCCCGCCGCCACGCCGTACGTGTGGGGCGCTGTGGCCGGCCGGGACGGCTGGTTCCTGTTCTACGACCGCGACATCCTCACCTTCCAGGTCGCCGGCCCGGGCGTCGATGCGGTGGCCGCCGCGACGACCCCGCTGCTCGCGCTCGCCGCCGTCGCGATCGCGGCGCTCGCCGCCGTCAAGACGTGGCGCGGCGCCGCCGTGGCGGGGGTGCTGCCCCCGGCGGCGCTGGCCCTCGTGCTCGCGCTCATCGTGTGCAACCGCGTCGGCTCGCCGCAGTTCCACGCGTGGCTCATCGCGCCGCTCGTGCTGTGGCTCGTGTGGGACCGCCGGCGGGCGTGGCCGCTCGCGGCCCTCGCCCTCGTGTGCGCCGGGCTGACGCAGCTCGTGTACCCCGTGGCCTACTGGTCGCTGCTGGGCGCGGATCCGCTCGGCGCGGCGCTGCTGTCCGCGCGCAACCTCGCGCTCGTGGCGCTGCTGGCGTGGGCCCTCGTCCGGCTCGCGCGGGTCCCGGCGGGCCGGGATCGCGCCCGGGTCGGGGTGGATCCGCTGCGGTCGGCGGCATAGCCTCGGAGCATGCTCATCGCCTTCTCCGTCGCCCCGAGCGGCGCGCCCTCGGGCGCCACCGCGAACCCGGACGGCTCCGTCCACGACGCCGTCGCCGCGGCCGTCCGCGTCGTCCGCGACTCAGGCCTGCCCCACCGCACCACCTCGATGTTCACCGAGGTCGAGGGGGAGTGGGACGAGGTCATGGACGTCGTCCGGCGCGCCACCGACGCCGTCATGCCCTTCGGATCGCGCGTGTCGCTCGTGCTCAAGGCCGACATCCGTCCCGGCCGCACGGGCGAGCTCGACGGCAAGATCGAGCGCCTCGAGCGCGCCCTCGGCGAGGACGCGGCGGATTAGGCTGCGCCGGGCCCGAGCCGGGCCAGCCGTTGCGAGCGGCACTATGATTGGCGCTATGAGCCTGAGTATGAAGGCCTTCAGCGGCAGCCTGCCGGAGAACGATCTCGCCTTCCTCGAGGAGTACGGACGGCGTCACCGCCTGGCGAGTCGATCGGCCTCGCTGCGGGCGGCGGTGCGCGCGCTTCGGGAGGCCGAGGCCGAGCGCGAGTACGTCACGGCTTTCGAGGAGTTCGAGGCGTCGGGCGACGCCGCGCTCTGGGACGGCGTCAGCGGTGACGGGCTGAGGGCGTGAGGCCCGACATCCCCCGCCTGCGTGGCGACATCTGGGACGTCGAGTTCGACCCCGCCCAGCCCGGGGAGGTCGCGAAGACGCGGCCGGCGGTGATCGTGTCGAACGACGGGGCGAACCGGGCCGCGCTTCGCGCACGCGCCGGGGGTGTGCTCGTCGTCGTGCCGATCACCTCGAACATCGCGAACGTGCTGACCTTCCAGACGCGACTTCCCGCCGACGACCTCACCGGGCTGACGACGGAGTCGAAGACGCAGCCCGAGCAGCTGCGGGCGGTGCACGTCCGCCGGCTGGTGCGGCGTCGTGGCGCGCTCAACGCCGAGCAGCAGGCCGCGCTGGACGCCGCGATCACCGATCACCTCGCGCTCTGAGCGGTCCGGTCCCGGGGAAGGGTGAGCGCCCGCCGCACCGGGAGCCATTAGGCTGAACGGGTGACCACCTCGACACCCGTGTCGGGGGGTGCGGCGAGGATGGCGCTCCTCTCGCTCGCCATCGGCGCCTTCGGCATCGGCATGACCGAGTTCGTCTCGATGGGGCTGCTGCCCGGGATCGCGAGCGACCTGCTGCCCGACCTGTATGCCGCCCGCACGGAGGACGCCATCGCGCGGGCCGGCCTGCTCATCAGCCTCTACGCGCTGGGCGTCGTGCTGGGCGCCCCGACGATCGCCGGCTTCGCGTCGCGCTTCCCGCGCCGCCGCGTGGTGATGGCGCTCGTCGCGGCGCTGCTCGTCTTCAACGTGCTCACGGTCATCGCGCCGACGTTCGAGCTCGTCGCGGTCTCGCGCTTCCTCTCCGGCGTGCCGCACGGCGCGTTCTTCGGGATGGGCGCGCTCGTCGCGAGCGAGCTGCTCGGGCCGGACAAGCGCGGCCGCGCCGTGGCGCTCATGATGACCGGGCTCACCGTCGCCAACGTCGTCGGGGTGCCGGCCGGCACCTTCCTCGGCCAGGCCGTCGGATGGCGGGCGGCCTACGTGGTCGTCGCGCTCGTCTTCGCGCTCGCGTTCGTCATGTGCGCGCGGTTCCTGCCCGCGCAGCCCGGCGATCCCGGGCGCACCTTCCGGCACGAGCTGCGCGTGTTCCTCATCCCGCAGGTCTGGTTCGCGATCGGGGTCGGCGCGATCGGTTTCGGCGCCTTCTTCGCGATCTACAGCTACGTCGCCACGCTCGTGACCGAGGCCGCCGGCGCGCCCGAGTGGCTCGTGCCGTTCGCGCTCATGGCGCTGGGGCTCGGCATGGTGGTGGGCAACCTGTTCGGCGGGCGCCTGGCCGACATCAGCGTGACCCGCACGCTCGTGGCGGGGCTGGGCGGGATGTCGGCCGCATCGGTGATCGTCGCGGTCCTGTCGAGCTGGAGCATCGCGCTCGTCGCCGCCCTGTTCGTCTTCGGGCTCATCGCGCAGCTGATCAACCCCGCCATCCAGCTGCGCCTGTTCGACGTGGCCCACGAGCACCAGGCGCTCGCCGGGGCGCTCAACCACTCGGCGCTGAACATCGGCAACAGCGTGGGCGCGGCCGTCGGCGGCGCCGTGATCGCGGGCGGCTTCGGCTACGTCGCGCCCGCGTGGGCCGGCGCGGTGCTGGCGTTCGCCGGCGTCCTCATCGCGCTCGCCTCGTTCGCCGTCGATCGGCGATCCGTGCGCGTCGCCGCCTGATCTGATCCGGACGTCCCGCCGATCCGCCCGATCCTCCTGATCCGGCGCCGTTCGTTCCCGGGCGCGCGTCAGGCCTCGAGCAGCCGCCGCAGGTGGTACCCGACGGCCCCGGTCTCGATGAGGAAGCCGTCGTGGCCGAAGTCGCTGGGGACGACGACGGCACGGTCGCCGTCGAGCGCGCGCGGGATGCCGCGCGCGATGCGGTGCTGGCCGCCGATGGGGAACAGCCGGTCGGAGTCGATCCCCAGCACGAGCGTGCGGGCGGTGACGCGCGAGAGCGCCTCCTCGACGCCGCCGCGGTCGCGGCCCACGTCGTGCGAGTCCATGGCCTCGATGAGGCGCACGTAGCTGTTGGCGTCGAAGCGGCGCGTGAACCGGTTGCCGTGGAAGTCGAGGTACGACTCCACGGCGAAGCGGCCGCCGTGGCCCAGCGGGCTCACGCCCGACTGCCACGAGCGCTGGAAGCGCTGGTTCAGCTCGGTGGGGCTGCGGTAGTTCAGCAGCGCCATGCGCCGGGCCAGCGCGAGGCCGCGGTGCGGGCCCTCGCCGTCGGGCGCGTCGTAGTACTCGCCGCCGCGGAAGCGCGGATCCATCTCGATCGCCTGCCGCTGCACCGAGTTCAGCGCGATCTGGTCGGCCGTGTTCAGCGGCGGCGCCGAGAGCACTGCGAGCCGCTCGACGCGCTCGGGCAGCGTCGCGGCCCATTCCAGGGCGTGCATGCCGCCCATCGACCCGCCGATCACGGCCGCCCACACCTCGATGCCGAGCGCATCGGCCAGGCGCTCCTGCGCCTCGACCTGGTCGCGGATCGTGAGGAAGGGGAAGCGCGAGCCCCACGGATCGCCGTCGGGGTGGACGCTCGCCGGGCCCGTCGATCCCTGGCACCCGCCGAGCATGTTGGGCGCCACGACGAACCAGCGATCCGTGTCGACCGCGCGTCCCGGGCCGACGATGTCGTCCCACCAGCCCGCCGTGGGGTGGCCGGGCACGGCGGGGCCGGCGACGTGGCTGTCGCCCGTGAAGGCGTGCGCGATGAGCACGGCGTTGTCGCGCGCGGGGTTCAGCTCGCCCCACGTCTCGTACGCGATGCGGAACGACGGCAGCGCGCGGCCGCTCTCGGTCATCAGCTCGCCGAAGGTCTCGAAGCGGCGCTCGCCCACAGGATCGCCCTCGCGCCAGGCGCCCGTCGCCGGGGGACGGCCGACCATCGACCGCGCGTCCTGCTCGGTGACGAGCGCGGACGGCACGGTGTCCTCGGAGATCTGCCAGTCCATCCGCCTCATTCTGCCGTGCCGGGGCGTCGCGCCGCCGGAGTGTTACGAACGGGCCGGGCCCGCACGCGCGTGGCGTGCGGGCCCGGGTGAGCGCGGCTCAGGCGCGCGCGGTGGGGGCGCCCGAGCGGGCCGCCTCGAGCGCCTGCTCGAGGTCGGCCGTGAGGTCGGCGACGTTCTCGAGGCCGACCGACAGCCGCACGAGGCCCGGCGTGACGCCGGCCGTGAGCTGCTGCTCGGGCGTGAGCTGCGAGTGCGTGGTCGAGGCGGGGTGGATGACGAGCGAGCGCACGTCGCCGATGTTCGCGAGGTGGCTGAACAGCTTCAGCGCGTTCACGAACGCGCGGCCGGCGTCCACGCCGCCCTTGAGCTCGAACGAGAGCACGGCGCCCACGCCCTTCGGGGCGTAGCGGTTCGCCGCCTCGTACCAGGGCGAGCTCGGCAGGCCCGAGTAGCTCACCGAGGCCACGTCGTCGCGCGCCTCCAGCCACTCCGCCACCGCCTGCGCGTTCTGCACGTGCCGCTCGATGCGCAGCGACAGCGTCTCGATGCCCTGGATGAGCTGCCACGCGTTGTTGGGCGAGACCGCCGATCCCAGGTCGCGCAGCAGCTGCACGCGCGCCTTGGTGATGTACGCGACGCCGTCGCCGAGCACGCCCGTGTAGCTCACGCCGTTGTACGACGGGTCCGGCTCGGTGAGGCCGGGGAAGCGATCGGCGTGCTGCGACCACGGGAAGGTGCCGCCGTCGACGATCGCGCCGGCGACCACGGTGCCGTGCCCGGCGAGGAACTTCGTGGCGGAGTGCACGACGATGTCGGCGCCGTGCTCGAAGGGACGGATGAGGTAGGGCGTGGCGATCGTGTTGTCGACGATGAGCGGCAGACCGTTCTCGTGCGCGATGTCGGCGACCGTGCGGATGTCGAGCACGTTCGCCTGCGGGTTGCCCACCGTCTCGGCGAAGAACAGCTTCGTGTTCGGGCGGATCGCGGCGCGCCAGGCCTCGGGGTCGTCCTGGTTCTCGACGAACGTCGTCTCGATGCCGAGCTTGGCGAGCGTGTACTTGAAGAGGTTGTACGTGCCGCCGTAGATGGAGCTGGACGAGACGATGTGGTCGCCCGCCTGCGCGATGTTCAGCACCGCGAACGTCTCGGCCGCCTGGCCGCTGGCCACGAGCAGCGCGCCCGTGCCGCCCTCGAGCGCCGCGATGCGCTGCTCGGCGACGTCCTGCGTGGGGTTCATGATGCGGGTGTAGATGTTGCCGGTCTCGGCGAGGGCGAACAGGTTCGCCGCGTGATCCGCGTCCTTGAAGACGTACGCCGTGGTCTGGTACAGCGGCGTCGCGCGCGCGCCGGTCGTGGGATCGGGCTGCGCGCCGGCGTGGATCTGCTTGGTCTCGAAGCGCCAGTTCTCGGTCATGATGCGTCCTCGTGTCTCTCGTGCGCGGCCTTCCGCCGGTCGCACGGGCGACGCTACGCGCGCGGGCAAGGCCGCGGCAACGGCCCGGAAACGCGGCGTCACAATCGGCGCCCGGCGCCGCGATACCGTGGAGGCATGGCGAACAGACGCGCGGTCGTGACCGGGGCGAGCTCGGGGATCGGAGCGGCGACCGTGAGGGCGCTGCGCGACGCGGGATGGGATGTCGTGGGCGTGGCCAGGCGGGCCGATCGCCTCAGGGAGCTGGCGGCCGAGACCGGGGCGGACACCTTCGCCGCGGATCTCACCTCGCAGACCGACGTCGACGCGCTCGCCGCGCACCTCGCGCACACCGGTCCCGTGCACGCGCTCGCGCACGTGGCGGGAGGCGCGAAGGGCACCGATCGCGTGGAGGACGGCGCGGCCGCCGACTGGCTGTGGATGTACGAGGTGAACGCCCTGTCGGCGCAGCGCCTCGTGCAGGCGCTGCTGCCGCAGCTGCGCGGCACCGCCGCGGCCGAGTCGACGCACGCAGACCTGCTGTTCGTCACCTCCACCGCCGCGCAGGTGGCGTACCCGGGAGGCGGCGGCTACAACGCCGCGAAGGCCGCCGAGAGCATGCTCGTGCACGCGCTGCGGCAGGAGCTGAACGGCGAGCCGCTGCGCGTCGTCGAGATCGCGCCCGGCATGGTGCACACCGAGGAGTTCACGCTGAACCGCACGGGCGATCCCGCCGCCGTCGAGGCGCTGTACGCCGACGTCGACGGGCCGCTCGTCGCCGAGGACGTCGCCGACGTCATCGCCTACGCGCTGAACGCCCCCGGCCACGTCAACCTCGACCTCGTCACGATGCGCCCCGTCGCGCAGGCCGCGCAGCACATGCTGCATCGCGGGCCGCTCGCGCCGCGCGAGGAGCCCGGCGCATGACGGCGCCGCGCGAGGTGCTCACCTGGCAGGGCTTCGGCGATGCCACGCGCGAGCTGTCGCGGCGGATCGTGGCCGACGGGTTCGTGCCCGAGGTCGTCGTCGCGATCGCGCGCGGCGGGCTGCTGCCGGCGGGCGCGCTCGCGTATGGCCTGGGCGTGAAGAACTGCGGCGCCATCAACATGGAGTTCTACACGGGCATCGGCACGGTTCTCGACGCCCCCGAGGTGCTGCCGCCCGCGCTCGACATGGACTACCTCGACGGCCGGCGCGTGCTGCTCGTCGACGACGTCGCCGACTCGGGGCGCACGCTGCGGATGGCGGTGGATCTGCTCGCCGCGAAGGGCGCGGACGTGCGCTCGGCGACCATCTACACGAAGCCGTCCACGATCATCCAGCCGGACTACGCGTGGCGCGACACGGATCGGTGGATCGACTTCCCCTGGTCGGCCGCCGGCTCGGTGGTCGAGGAGGACGCCGGCCTGGCCCCGTCGGCGTGAGCATGCCGGGCATGACGCTGCCGCAGCTGGCGGAGGCGGGGCTGATCGACGCGGGCTGGGCCGACGCCCTTGCGCCCGTGGCGGGCGAGATCGCCGCGCTCGGCGACCGGCTGCGTGCGGAGGTCGCCGCCGGCCGGCCGTACCTGCCGGCGGGGGAGCACGTGCTGCGGGCGTTCCAGCGGCCGCTCGCCGACGTGCGGGTGCTCGTCGTCGGCCAGGATCCGTACCCCACGCCCGGCCATCCCATCGGCCTGTCGTTCGCCGTCGAGCGCCACGTGCGCCCGCTGCCGCGCAGCCTCGCCAACATCTACCGCGAGCTGCACGACGACCTCGGCATCCCGCCGGCCGCGCACGGCGATCTGTCGGCCTGGGCGGACCAGGGCGTGATGCTGCTCAACCGCGTGCTCACGGTGCGGCCCGGCGCGCCGGCCTCACACCAGGGCTGGGGCTGGGAGCGCGTGACGGAGCACGCGATCCGCACGCTCGCGGCGCGCGGCGGCCCGCTCGTGGCGGTCCTGTGGGGGAACCAGGCACGCTCGCTCGCGCCGCTGCTGGGCGACGTGCCGCGCGTGGAGTCGGCGCACCCCTCGCCGCTCTCGGCGAACCGCGGCTTCTTCGGCTCCCGCCCGTTCTCGCGCGTCGACGCGCTGCTGCGGGCACAGGGCGCCGGCCCGGTGGACTGGCGCGTAATCTGATGCCCATGCTCGATGAGTCGTACGAGAGGCGCCGCCGGCGGCACCTGCGCAGCCGTCAGGTGAGCGAGGAGCGCCCGTTCTCGTACGAGATCCGACCGGCGAGGCTCGAGGACATCCCGGACATCCGCGAGATCTACAACTACTACGTCATGAACTCGGTCGTGACCTTCGACGAGAAGCGGTGGACCCACACGCAGTGGGTCGAGAAGTTCGAGCATCTCCAGAGGCTCGGCCTGCCGTTCCTCGTCGCCGTCTCTCCGTCGGGGCAGGTGCTCGGGTACGCGCTCGTCTCGCCGTGGGCCGGCAAGTCGGCGTTCCGCTACACCGTGGAGAACTCCGTCTACCTCGGCCAGGCCGCCACGGGGAAGGGTCTCGGCCGCGCGCTGCTGGAGGCGCTCATCGAGGCGTGCGAGGAGATCGGGCTGCACCAGCTCGTCGCCGTCATCAGCGACAAGGGCGCCGAGGCATCCATCGCGCTGCACCAGAAGCTCGGCTTCGTCGAGGTGGGGCGGATGGGGCGCGTCGGCTTCAAGTTCGGCCGCTGGCTCGGCACCGTATACCTGCAGAAGCAGCTCAAGCCCCGCAAGAAGCCCGGCGTGCTCTCCCGCATCTTCGGGAGGGGCGAGCAGTCTTCCTGACCGCGGGGTTGCACCACTCGGTCGCACCCATCGGTTGCTGAACGGAGCGGCCGGAGGCCGCGGAGATGAAGCGACCACCGCAAGCCGCGCCGCGGCCCCGGGCGTCAGCGGCGGGGCTGGACGGAGGCGCGCGGGGCGATCGGGGCCGGCTGCGTGAGCAGGGTCGGCAGGTACGACATCGGCACGGCGGGCGAGACGAGCTGCTCCCACGGCCAGCGGTCGCGGGCCTCGGCGAGATAGGCGACGGCCTCGGCCAGGTGCCGCGGCTCCGAGCCGAGCACGCCGGCGACCGAGAGCCGGCGGTCGACGAGGCGCTCGGTGTCGAGCGCGAGCGGATCGGCGGCGGCACGGGACCCGACGAGCGCGAGACGGCCGCCGATCGCGAGCGCGTCGAACGCGGGCGCCGGCGGCATCCGGAACACGAGCGCGATGTCGACGTCGGGCAGCGGGGCGCCGGGCGCGACGGCCTCCGTCGCGCCGAACGCCCGGACCATGGCGCGGCGCGAGGCATCGCGGTCGACGGCCACCACGGTGGACGCGCCCCGGTCGGTGGCGACGGCCGCCGCCGTGAGGCCGAGCATGCCGGCGCCGCCGACGAGCACCCGCGCGCCGCGCAGCGGTCCGACGGCGTCGAGCGCGGCCATGACGGTGGCGGCGGCGCAGCCGGCCGACGACGCGACGGCGTCGCACAGCACCTCCGGCACGCGGGCCACCGTCGCGCCACGGGGCAGCAGCACGTGCGCGGCGAACGAGCCCGACAGCGGCCACGACCCGTCGATCGGCTCCTCGCCGAACCGGCGCAGCATGCGGCAGGCCGCGGTGCGGCCCCCACGGCAGCGGTCGCATCGGCCGCACGCGACCGTCGGCCCCCACACGACCCTGTCCTTCACGGCGGCGGGGGCGCCGGGCCCGGCGGCGACGACGCGGCCGACGCCCTCGTGCCCGAGGACCCGCGAGGGGCCGGACGCGGCGGGCGCGCGATCCGCGGCGCACACGGTGGCGAGATCGACGGCCACGAGCAGCTCGCCCTGACCCGGCTGGGGCAGGGCGATGCGCTCGACCGACACGCTTCCGCCGCGCAGCACGGCGGCGGTCGTGGTGCCCGTGGTCACCTCGCGTACGCTCACGCCGCCACCTCCCCCTGCTGCCCGACTCGAACGGTCTCCCTAGGGTCGCCCGCGCTCCGGAACGCGCCCGGTATGTCGGGTGAACGGCAGGTGAATTGCACGGATCGGATTACCGACGGCCCGATCCGGCGCCGCGCCGGCGCCCCGATCCGCGTCCGCCGGAGCGTCGATCCGGCCGCGTCAGATGGTGGGGATCGAGGCGAGCAGGCGCCGCGTGTACTCCTCGCGTGGGCGGCGCAGCACCTCGGAGGTCGGGCCGGATTCGACCACGGCCCCTCCCTTCATGACCACCACGGTGTCGCACAGGTTCTGCACCACGCCGATGTCGTGCGAGACCATGACGAGCGTCAGGCCCTCGCGCTCGCGCAGCCCCCGCAGCAGCTCGAGGATCTGCGCGCGCACGGTCACGTCGAGGGCCGAGAGCGGCTCGTCGCCGAACAGCACCAGGGGTCGATGCGCGATCGCCCGCGCGAGGGCGATGCGCTGGCGCTGCCCGCCCGAGAACTCGTGCGGGTGCCGATCCGCCATGTCGGGATCGAGGCCCACGTCGGCGAGCACCTCGCGCACCCTCGCGCGGTGGTCTCCGTCCACGCCGAGCGCCCACAGCGGCTCGTCCACGATCCGGCCCACGCTCATGCGGGGATCGAGGGACGCGTACGGATCCTGGAAGACGACGCCGGTCATGCGGCGCAGCCAGTGCAGCGAGCGCGCCGACGCGCGGGCGTCCACGGCGCGCCCGTCGACCTCGACGGTGCCCGAGGTAGGCCGGTCGAGCCCGAGCAGCAGCCGCACGAGCGTCGACTTGCCCGACCCGGACTCGCCGATGACGCCGACGGCCTCGCCGCGCGCGATGTCGAGGTCGGTCGGCTGCAGCGCCGTCGTGACCCGTCGCGGCGAGAACGCCCTCGCGCGCGGCGCCGCGTACGCGCGCCCGAGCCCCCGCGCCCGGATCAGCACATCACTCATCCGCCGCTCCCTCATCCGGCGAGACAGCATCCTGGCGCCGAGACAGCGGACGCTGCACGCTGTCTCGGCGCGCGGTTGCTGTCTCGCTGCCCTCGCCGCGCCACAGGGTCGCGGTCGCGTCGCGGAGCAGGCCCTGCGTCACGGGGTGCGCCGGGTCCGTGAGCAGGCGCGGCACGGGCCCGCGCTCGACGACTCGGCCGCGCTCGAGCACGATGCCCTCCGCGGCGACCTGCGAGAGCACGGCGAGGTCGTGGGTGATGAACAGCAGCGACATGCCCGCGTCGTCGACCAGCCCCAGCAGCAGCTCGAGGATCTCGGCCTGGATCGTCACGTCGAGGGCGGTCGTGGGCTCGTCGGCGATGAGCAGGCGCGGTCCGCACGCCAGCGCCATCGCGATGGCCACGCGCTGCCGCTGCCCGCCCGAGAGCTGGTGCGGGTAGCGGTTCACGATCGCCTCGGGGTCGGGCAGGCGCACGCGCGCCGCCTCGGCCACGGCGATCCGCCGCGCCTGCGCCCGCGAGACGCCGCGGTGGATGCGCACGGCCTCGGCGATCTGCCGGCCCACGGTCCGGATGGGGTTCAGCGCCTTCTGCGGCTCCTGGAACACCATCGCCAGCTCGTCGCCGCGCAGCGCCGCCAGCCGCCGCTCGGGCATGCCGAGCAGCTCCGTCCCGTCCCAGCGGATCGATCCGGTCGCCGTGGCGCCGTCGGGCAGCAGGCCCAGGATGGCCAGGGCGGTGAGCGACTTGCCCGAGCCGGACTCGCCGATCAGCCCGGCGCGCGATCCGTCCGACACCTCGAACGAGACGCCGTCGACCACGCGCCGGCCGTCGATCTCGATCGCGAGATCGCGTACCTCGAGGCTCACGCGACCACCCCCGGCGTCGTGTGCGGGATGCGCTGGCGGTCGCCGTGGCGCAGGGTCGGATCGGTCGCCTCGCGCAGGGCATCGCCCAGCAGGTTGAGCGCGAGCACGGTGAGGGTGATCGCCAGGCCCGGCCACACGACGGAGGTGGGGTGGATCGCGATGTAGCGCTGCAGCTCGCTCAGCAGCAGGCCCCACGACGGCTCGGTGACGGTGGCGCCGAAGCCGAGGTACGACAGCCCGGCCTCGGCGAGTACCGCCACGGCCATGCCCCACGACAGCTGCACGATGAAGATCGGCGCGACGTTGGGCAGCAGGTGCCGCGTGAGGTTCTGCCACGGCGTGAGCCCGGCGGCGCGGCCGGCGAGCACGAAGTCGCTGCGCTGCACGCGGCGCAGCTCGGGGCGCGTGACGCGGGCGATGTTCACGCCGAAGCCGATGCCCACCGCCCACACGACCACCCACAGCGATCCGCCCCACACCGAGGAGATCATCATCGCGATGAGCAGCACGGGGAAGGCGATGAGGATGTCGATGAGCACCGCGACGGCCTCGCGCGTCCAGCGCGGGGTGAGGGCGCCGAGCACCGCGAGCACCATGCCGAACAGCGTCGCCACGAGCGCGGCGCCGACCGCCACGAAGATGGTCGTGCGGGCGCCGACCATGAGCAGGCTCAGGATGTCGCGGCCGGTGTTGTCGGTGCCGAGCAGGTGCGGCCAGCTCGGGCCGGCCCAGCGGGCGGCCGTGTCGACCGCGCGCGGATCGAAGGGCGTCCACAGCAGCGACACGAGCGCCGTCGCGGCGATCACCGCCACGACGACGAGCCCGAAGCGGCCCGTGCCCGAGCGCCACAGTCGCGCGAGCGTGGTCATCCGGCCTCCCTCTGCCGCGGATCGACGGCATGATGCAGCAGGTCGACGAGGAAGCCGACGGCGAGCACGAAGCCCGTGAGCACGAGCAGCTCGCCCTGCACCTTCTCGAGGTCGCGCGCTCCCACGTCGGTCACGAGCATGCGGCCGATGCCCGGCAGGTTGAACACCTGCTCGATCACGACGGCGCCCACGATGATCCCCGCCACCTGCACGCCCAGCACCGTGACGACCGACAGCCCGACGCTCGGCAGCCCGTGCCGCAGCAGCGCCTGCGTGCGCGTCAGTCCCTTCGCGGCGGCGGTGCGGACGAAATCCTCGCCGAGAGCCTGCAGCGTGGCGCTGCGCACGAACCGCAGCAGCACGGCACCCTCCACGACGCCGATCGTGAGAGCGGGCAGGAGGAGCGCGCGCAGCGCCTCCCACGGCGTGGACCAGCCGGTGCGGGTGGGGAAGCCCTGCGCGGGCAGCCAGCCGAGCCCCACGGCGAAGACGACGACGAGCATCATGCCGGCCCACACCACGGGCACGGCGGCCAGCCCCTGCGCCACCACGCTGATCGCGGTGCCCGAGGCGCGGCCGCGCCGCAGCGCCGAGAGCACGCCGAAGGGCACGGCCACGAGCAGCGCGATGAGCATGGCGAGCAGACCGAGGGGCACGGTCACCTCGGCCTTGCGCGCGAGCTCGGGGGCCACGGGCGCGCCCGTGAGGAAGGACGATCCCAGATCCCCGCGCAGCACGCCGCCGATCCAGTCGGCGTACTGCGCGAGCAGCGGGCGGTCGAGCCCCAGCTGGGTGCGGATCCGCGCCGCCTGCTCGGGCGTGCCGTTCGTGCCGGAGATGAGCTGCGCGACGTCGCCGGGCAGCACGCGCAGGGTGAGGAAGATGATCGCGCTCGCCACGACGAGGCCCACCGCGAGCAGCAGCAGCCTTGTGAGCGCGTAGCGGATCACCCGTCCTCCCCGGTGCGGATCAGCCGGCGAACGTCACGCCCGCCAGCGGCAGGCGGGTGCTCGTGGCGTCGGCGGGGAAGCCCTCGACGCCCGGGGCGACGGCGACGATGTCGGCGCGCGTGTAGAGCCAGTCGGCGGGGTGGTGCTCGGCGACGATCCGCGCGGCCTCGGCGAGCAGCTGCGCCGACGCGTCCGGGTCGGTCTCGCGCATCGCGTCGGCGTAGAGCCCCTGCACCTGCGCGAGCACCTCCTCGTCCGAGATGGCGTAGTAGTAGTCGGGGTCGGCCCACGTCTCGAAGTCGCGCGGCTCGACGTGGTTGACGTAGCTGAGCTCGTAGTCCTGGTTCGTGTACACGTCGTTCAGCCACGTCGAGAACTCGACCGGCTCGACGCGGAGGTTCACCCCGATGTCGTCGAACGCGCCCACCAGCAGCGTCGACACGGTGGTGCCGTACACGTTGGGGATCGTCAGCTCCAGCTCGAGGCCATCCGCTCCCGCCTCGGCCAGCAGCTCGCGGGCGCGCTCGGGGTCGTACGAGACGACGTCCGAGAGATCCTCGTAGCCGGGGTCGAGCTCGGGGATCGGGCCGAACTGCGGGATGCCGGCGCCGACGGTCTCGATGATCGCCTGGTGGTCGATCGCCATGCGCAGCGCCTCGCGCACCCGGATGTCGTCGAGCGGCGGCGCGGCGTCGTTGAAGGCGAGGATGAACTTGTCGGTCGTCAGTCCCTCGCTCACCTCGAACGAGCCCTCCAGCTCCGGCACGAACTCCGGATCGACGGCCGTGATCGCGTCGAGGGACCCGTCGAGCCCGGCGTTGACGAGTGCCGTGGCGTCGGGGATGTACTGCAGCACGACCTCGGCGACGCCCGCGGGCTCGCCCCAGTACGCGTCGTTGCGCGCGAGGGTGAGGTGGTCGCCGTCGACCCACTCGGCGACCGTGAACGGGCCGGTGCCGTTGGCGGCCGTGCGCAGGTCGGTCTCGTCGCCCTCGTCGAACACGAGCCCGGCGCGCCCGCCCAGCGCGAAGAGGAAGTTCTGATTCGGCTCGGCGAGCGTGACGACGACGGTCGAGTCGTCCGGCGCCTCGATCGAGGCGACGTTCGCGAACACCGCGTGGTCGACGTACGACTCGTCGGCGCGCACCGCCTCGAGCGAGGCGACGACGTCCGAGGTCGTCAGCGCGCCGCCGCCGTGGAACCTCACGCGCTCGGCGATCGTGAAGGTGTAGGTGAGGCCGTCGGGGGACACCTCGTACTCGGTGGCGAGGCGCGGCACGACCTCCCCCTCGGGCGTGCGGCTGACGAGGCCCTCGTACACGTTGTCGATGAGCGCCTGCTCCAGCGCCGCCCCCGAGGTGCGGCGGATGTCGAGGTTGTCGGGCTCCAGGATGAGCCCGACCCGCAGCGCGGCGTCCGGGTCGGCGGGCGCCGGCGACGGGTCGCCCGCCGAGCACGAGGCGAGTGCGAGCGCCGCGGCGAGCGCGGAGGCGACGGCGGCGGCGCGGACGCCGCGGCGAACGGGAAGCGACATGGGGGTCCTTTCGGGCGAGCGCGTCAGGCGACGCTCTCGGGTGCGGGGGAGGAGAGGGGGGAGCGGATGAGGGCGGCCAGCTCGACGGGGGCGACCTCCTGCACGTTGTGCGGGGCCTCGAGCTCGACGACGTCGGCGTGCGGCAGGCGCGAGCGGAACGTGTCGAGCGCGGCCGCGGAGACGAAGCCGCGCGTGCCGCGGACGAGGGTGAGAGGCGCGCGCACCGCCTCGAGGTCGGCCCAGCGCTCGCCGTCGTCGTCGCGCGCGGCGGGTGCGAGGGCGGAGGCGGCGATGCGGGCGAAGTGGTGCTTCCACTCGACGGTGCCGTCGGGCAGCACGCGCGAGTTCAGCACGACGCCGCGGCGGGCCTGCTCGCGCCCGCCGCCCAGGCCGAAGGCGACGACGTGGTCGAGCAGCTCCTCGCGCGAGGCGAACGAGAGCCGCTCGTAGAAGCGGCGCAGCTCGGCCGGGCCGGACTCGTCGATTCCGGGGGTGATGTCGACGAGCACGACGGCGCGCACGAGATCGGGCCGCGCGGCGGCGACCGCCGCGGCGGTGGCGCCGCCGAGCGACTGGCCGACGAGCACGACAGGCGCCTCGGCCCACTCCTCGATGCCGCGGATGACGTCGGGCGCGAGCACGCGCGGGGCGTAGGCCGCGTCGTCGCGCCACGACGAGTCGCCGTGGCCGGGCAGGTCGATCGCGAGGGTCGGCTCGCCGAGGGCCAGGGCCGTGGCGTCCCACGTGTGCGCGTTGAGGCCGGCGCCGTGCAGCAGCACGACCGCGGGCGCGCCCTCGCCGAGCGCGACGGCGCTGAGCGAGCGGCCGTCCGGCAGGCTCAGCGCGAGCCGGCGGGCGGGCGGCACCTCGGTGCCCAGATCGGCCGCCTGCGGCGCCAGGAACGAGAACTCGTCGATGTCGTCGTGGCGCGGGCTGTCAGAGCTCACAGCGGATCCCTTCGTGGCTGGCCGTGAATCGCTCCATTGTGAGGCCACCGCGCGCCCGCGTGGAAATCGCGGATCAAAGTGCCACGTAATGGTCCTGTCTATCTGTGCGAAGTGATCCCAAACAGCCTAGAAGGCTGTGCGAAGTGATTTCGGAGCGTGCGGCGCCGTGCGGGCGGTACTGTCGTCGCAGGCGGTCGGACCAGGCCGCGCAACCGAGGGAGGATCGATGGCCGAGAAGCGCGTGCACCTGTCGAAGGCGGCGCCCGAGGCGTACCAGGCGCTCGACGCCTTCGCCGACACGGCGGCCCGGATCGCGCGCGAGAACGGCGTGGACGAGCGGATGAAGGAGCTGGTGCTGCTGCACTGCTCGCAGCTGAACGGCTGCGCGTACTGCTCGCGCGTGCACGCCGACCGCGCCGCGAAGGCGGGCATCTCGTACGACGACCTCGCGCAGCTGCCCGTATGGCGCGAGTCCGGCGTGTTCTCCGAGCGCGAGCGCGCGGCGCTCGAGCTGGCCGAGGCGCTCACCTTCATCCACCGCGGCGGCATCTCGGACGACGTCTACCACCGCGTGGGCGGCGTGCTCAGCGAGCCCGAGTACGTGGGCGTGTGCTGGCTCGCCGTGGAGATCAACGCGTTCAACCGCATCGTCATCGCCGGGCGCTACCCGGTGCCGCCCCGCGGCTGAACCCCGTCAGCGCGTCTCGAGGCCGTGCGGCTCCGGCGCGCGCGTCTCCAGCTCGGGGCGGACGCGGCCCTTCGGCCCCACGAGGACCGCGTAGGCGATCGACAGCAGCGCGATCCAGATCGCGCCCACGACGAGGGCCGTGCGGCCCGACTCTGTGAAGGCCAGGATCACGACGACGAACGCCATGAACGCCAGCGCGACGAGGTTCGTCCACGGCCACAGCGGCATCGCGAAGCCCGCGCTCGGCGCGCCGTCGCGGGTCATCTCGCGGCGCATGCCATGGTGGGCGAGCAGGATCGAGGCCCACGTCAGCACCGTCGCGAACGTCGCGATCGAGG
Organism: Microbacterium sp. FG3; assembly: GCF_057809335.1. Taxonomy (NCBI): domain Bacteria; kingdom Bacillati; phylum Actinomycetota; class Actinomycetes; order Micrococcales; family Microbacteriaceae; genus Microbacterium; species Microbacterium sp. FG3. The sequence continues at coordinate 65,986 of NZ_JBMDJT010000007.1, forward strand.
CGACGACGAGGAACAGCTGGTCGGGGATCAGCAGGTAGGCGCCCAGGCCCAGCACGGCGCACCCGGCGACGATCGCGACCGGCACGATCGGCACGCCCGAGCGCGACAGCCGCGTGAAGACCTTCGGCGCGTGATGCTGCTCGGCGAGGCCGTACATCGTGCGGCTCGCGGCGTAGGTGATGGAGTTCATCGCCGAGAGGGCGGCCGTGAGGACGACGAAGTTGAGGATGTGCGCCGCCGCCGGCACGCCGAGCGTGGCGAAGACCTGCACGAACGGCGACTCGCCGGAGCCGATCTCGGTCCACGGGATGAGCATGAGGATCACCGCGAGCGTCGCGACGTAGAACAGCAGGATGCGCACCGGCACCGTGTTCACGGCCTTCGGGATCGAGCGGGCGGGATCCGCCGTCTCGCCGGCCGTCATGCCGAGCGTCTCGATCCCGCCGAACGAGAACACGACGATGCCGAGGCTCATGACGATGCCCCACACGCCGAACGGCGCGAAGCCGCCCAGGTGGTCGAAGAGGTTGTGGGGCCCCGGCTCGAAGCCGCCCAGGCTCACGCCGAACACGATGAGGCCGAGACCGCCCACGATGAGCGCGACGATCGTGACGATCTTGATGAGCGTGAACCAGAACTCCAGCTCGCCGAACACCTTCACGCGCAGCAGGTTGAGCCCGCAGATCAGCGCGATGGCCGCCACCATCCAGACCCAGCCGGGGGTGTCCGGGTACCACATGCCCATGTAGCCGGCCGCGGCGGTCATGTCGGCGACGGCGACGACGATCATCTCGAACGTGAACGTCCAGCCCGTGAGGAAGCCCAGGAACGGGCTCACGTAGCGGCTCGTGTACTGGGCGAACGACCCCGCCACGGGGTGGCGCACGGCCATCTCGCCGAGGGCGCGCATCACGGCGAACGCCGCGCACCCCGCGATGAGGTAGGCGATCAGGACGGCGGGGCCGGCGGCCTGGATCGTCTCGGCCGAGCCGTAGAACAGGCCCGTGCCGATCGCGGTGCCGAGGGCGATGAAGCGGATGTGGCGCAGCGACAGGCTGCGACCGAGGCGATCAGAAGACACGGGTCTCGACGTTAGGCGATGCGCCCGACAGTCCGGTGTGCGACGCGGCCCGGGGCACGCAAGGGCGGGCCCGTCAGCTCTCGGCGTGGCGCTCGAGGAACTCGAACACCGTGCTGTCGTCGACACCCGGGAAGGTGCCGCGGGGGAGCGGGGTGAAGATGTGGGTGTGCACGCGGGCGCTCGGCCACGCCTTGCCCCGCCACCGATCGGCGAGCTCGCTCGGGGCGCGCCGGCAGCAGGCCTCGTCGGGGCACGTCGACGTCGCGCGGTTCTGCGTCTCGCGCCCGCGCCACCACCGCGCGTCGTCGAAGCGCACGCCCACCGTGATCGAGAAGTCGCCGTCGTCGCGCGATCCCGTCTGAGTCGAGCACCAGTACGTGCCGGCGGGGGTGTCGGTGTACTGGTGGTGCTCGGTCGTGCGGTTCTGCTGCTCGAATGCGTCGCGCGCCGAGAACTTGCGGCACACGATCTGGCCCTCGATCGATCCCGTCACGTCCTCGGGCAGCGGCAGGCCGTCGTTCTCGTACACGCGCTCGATCTGCCCGGCCGATCCGACGCGCAGGAAGTGCAGCGGCATGTCGAAGTGCGTCGTCATGAGGTTGGTCATGCGCATGGCCGCGGCCTCGTGTGTCACGCCGAACGCGTCGCGCAGGTCCTCGACGGCGAGGTTGCGGTCCTTCTTCGCCTGGCTCAGGAAGGCGACCGCCGCCGTCTCGGGCACGAGGCAGCACGACGCGTAGTAGTTGATCTCGAGGCGCTGCTGCAGGAAGTCGGCGTAGTCGGTGGGCGGCTGGTGGCCGAGCAGGCGGTGCGCCATGGCCTGCAGTGCCATGGAGCGCAGGCCGTGGCCGCCGGGGATCGAGGCGGGCGGCAGGTAGATGCGGCCGTTCTCGAGGTCGGTGATCGACCGGGTGGCGGAGGGCAGGTCGTTGACGTAGAGCAGCTCGAAGCCCAGCTGCTCGGCCATGATGCTCACGGTGCGGTGGCTGAGCGCCCCGCCCGTGTGGCCGGCCGCCGCCAGCTGCTTCTCGGCGAGCTTCTCGATCTCGGGCAGGTAGTTGCTCCGCTCGCGCATCCGCAGCCGCAGCTCGGTGTTGGCCCGCCGGGCCTCCTCCGGCGTGGCGATCGCCTCGCGCTCGCGGCGCTGCAGCTCGCGGTGCAGCCCGAGGATCGACTCGATCGTCTCGTCGCTGATCGACTTCGTCACGCGCACGGGCGGGATGCCCAGCTGCCGGAACACGGGGCTCGACTGGGCGCGCTCCAGCTCCAGCTCCAGCGCGGCCCGCCGATTGGGCGGCCCGCCCGAGATGAGATCGGTCACCGTCGTGCCCGTCGCCTCGGCGATGGCCTGCAGCAGCGAGAGCTTGGGCTCGCGCTTGCCGTTCTCGATGAGGCTGAGCTGGCTGCCCGCCACCCCCACGGTGGCGCCCAGCTCGTCGAGCGTGAGGTGCTGTTGCGTGCGGTAGTGCCGGATGCGGTGCCCGAGCGTGCGCAGCTCGAGTCCCTTCGAATCGGACGCCGAGGTCATTCCTTGAGCATATCTAAAGATCGGCGATTCTTTCGTGCGAATCGGACCGAAAGGGCGGGGAAGGGATGCCCATGCTGGAGACATCCCCGCCCATTCAGCGAAGGAGCTCACAGTGACGATCGACACGCACCCCGCCCCCACGGCTGCGGCCACCGCCCCGGCCGTCGAGGGGCGCGGCATGGCCGAGCTGCTCGCCTGGGTCGACGAGATCGCCGCCCTCACGAGGCCGGATCGCATCCGCTGGGTGTCGGGCTCGGCGCGCGAGCACGAGGAGCTGCTGGCCGAGATGGTCGAGGCCGGCACGCTGCTGCGGCTGAACGACGCCAAGCGCCCGAACTCGTTCCTGGCCCGCTCCGATCCCGACGACGTGGCCCGCCTCGAGTCGCGCACCTTCGTCTGCTCCGAGCGGCGGGACGACGCCGGGCCCACCAACAACTGGATGGCGCCCGACGCGATGCGCGCGACGCTGAACCCGCTCTTCGAGGGCTCGATGCGCGGGCGCACGATGTACGTCGTGCCGTTCTCGATGGGCAAGGTCGGCGGTCCGATCTCGCAGCTCGGCGTGCAGCTGACCGACAGCCCGTACGCGGTCGCGTCGATCGAGATCATGACGCGCGTGGGCGACGAGGTCGTCGAGCTCATCGCGGGCGGCGAGCCGTTCGTCCGCACCGTGCACAGCGTCGGCGCGCCGCTCATCGGCGGCGCGGACGACGTGGCCTGGCCCTCGAACCCCGAGAAGTACATCGTGCACTTCCCCGACACGCTCGAGGTCTGGTCGTTCGGATCGGGCTACGGCGGCAACGCGATCCTCGCGAAGAAGTGCTACGCGCTGCGCATCGCCTCGGTGCTCGGGCGCGACCAGGGCTGGATGGCCGAGCACATGCTGCTCATCCGCGTGATCGATCCGGAGGGGCGCGCCTTCCACGTGGCGGCGGCGTTCCCCTCGGCATGCGGCAAGACGAATCTCGCCATGCTGCGCCCGACCATCCCCGGGTGGCGGGTCGAGACGCTCGGCGACGACATCACGTGGATCCGCCCGGGCGAGGACGGCCGGCTGTGGGCGATCAACCCCGAGGCCGGGTTCTTCGGCGTCGCGCCCGGCACCGGCGCATCGACGAACGTCACGGCCGTCGAGACGCTGCGACGCGACGTCATCTTCACCAACGTGGCCCTCACCGACGACGGCGACGTGTGGTGGGAGGGGCTCACGGACGAGCCGCCCGCACACCTGATCGACTGGCGCGGCGAGGACTGGACGCCGGGCTCCGGGCGGCCCGCCGCGCATCCCAACGCGCGTTTCACCGTGTCGGCCGCGCAGGCGCCGTCGATCGCGCCCGACTGGGAGGAGGCCGTGCCGCTCGACGTCATCCTCTTCGGCGGGCGCCGCGCGACGAACGTGCCGCTCGTGGTGGAGGCCTTCGACTGGGAGCACGGCGTGTTCCTGGGATCGACGATCTCGTCGGAGCGTACGGCGGCCGCCGAGGGCACGGTGGGCGAGCTGCGCCGCGATCCGTTCGCCATGATGCCGTTCTGCGGCTACAACATGGCCGACTACTTCGCGCACTGGATCGAGATGGGCGGGCGGGTGGCATCGCCGCCGGCCGTCTTCCAGGTGAACTGGTTCCGCAAGGGCGCCGACGGGCGCCTGCTGTGGCCCGGGTTCGGCGACAACGCGCGCGTGATCGAGTGGATCATCCGGCGCCTGACGGGCGAGGCCGGTGCCGTCGACTCGCCGATCGGGCGACTGCCCGAGGCGGGCGCGCTGAACCTCGAGGGGGTCGACGTCGCGACCGCCGACCTCGACGAGCTGTTCGCCGTCGATCCCGACTCCTGGCTGGCCGAGGCCGACCTGACCGAGGCGTTCTTCGACACGTTCGGCGATCGTGTGCCGGCCGCGCTGCGCGCGCAGCTGGCCGCGCTGCGCGAGCGTCTGAAAGCCGCGAAGGCCTGGACCGCACGCTAGGTCCTTCGCCCGCGCGCTCCGGACCGCACGCCGGGGCCCGCACACACAGCGGCCCGACCCTTTCCGATCCGAGGGGCGGGCCGCTTCCTCCCTGCGGCGCGCGCGCGGCAGGGGAGCGACGGGGCAGAAGTGCCCATCGAGAGGTGGCGGCCGCGCTCGATAGCATGCCGACATGGCGGACAGCATCGAGGTGGAGATCGACGATCTCGAGACCGCGGGAGAGGACATCCTCACCGCGAGCGAGACGCTTCAGACGGACATCGACAACCTGGATCGCGACCTGAACTTCCTGCGGTCGGACTGGACGGGCGACGCGTCGGACGCGTTCTTCGCGTCCTTCGGGGCGTGGAGCACCGACATGACCGCGTCCGTGGCGACGCTCCGGCGGATCGGGTCGACGCTCGTCACCGCCGCCGAGAAGTACTCGACGACCGAGGATGGGGTCATCCTGGAGTGCGGCGGATGAGCGCGCAGGGGCAGCCCGACATCCTGAAGCGCCTGAACGCGTTCACCGAGCGCGCGAACGCCGCCGTCGAGAACCTCAAGCGCACACAGGACCGGCTCAACGAGCTCGTGCCCCGGCCCGAGGTGACCTCGGTGACCGCGGAGGTGGAGCCCGACGGGCGTCTCGTCGATCTGCAGATCACGCGCGGCGCGAGGATGTCGCTGTCCGCCGAGGAGCTGGCGCGCGAGATCGTCGCCGCCGTGGGGCTCGCCACCGCGGAGCGGGATGCCCTGGGCATCTCGGCCGTGAAGGCCGACGCCGCCCGCGCCGGCATCGACGTGCACGACCTGATCACGCGGCTGTTCGACCAGGCGCAGTCCGGCGGGCCCGAGACCTACTGGACGCCGCAGCGGACCGTGGGGATCGTCATGATCGGCACGCTCATCCACACCATCGAGTTCAACATGGGCTGGCTCGAGGCATCCACCGAGTCGGCGATCGAGAACGAGGTCATGCGCGCCGCGACCGACGCGTGGCGCCAGGCGAAGGGGGAGGCGACGAATGGCTGACGAGTTCGAGGTGCTGCCGAGCATCCTGGAGGACGACGCGGAGAAGTGGCAGGGATGGCACGACGACATCGTCGCCATCAAGGACGCCATCCCGGACGTGCCGGCCGCGGCGTTCTCGTTCATCACGGGGGCCGACGCCGTGCGCGAGGCCTACGGGGTCGCCGTCGCCGGACTGCGCTCGGGCCTCGACGCCGGCGCCACGGAGTTCCAGGGCATCGCCGACAAGCTCCGCTGGGCCGCCGGCCAGTACACCAGCACGGAGGCGGACGTCACCGCCTCCTTCCAAGCGATCGAGGTGGAGTGATCATGGCACCCGAGTTCGTCGCCGAGCAGATCCTGAAGACCTGCGACCAGGTGGAGAAGCACCTCGACGCGATCATGGCGTCCGCGCCAGGTGCGATCCGAACCATCCTCGACAACGCGCGCCCGTTCGGCCTGCCGCTGCCGGACTTCGTGAAGGACACCGCCTACGGCCTCATCATGGATGCGCTGCGGGAGCTCGAGAAGGTGGTCCGCGAGGCGATCGCGTTCTTCCGCGAGCTGGCGATGAACGTCGGCACGCCGTCCGTCCTGAGAGACGCCGCGGATGCGTACGAGGCGGGGGTGCTCACGCCGGGCACGACGCTGGCCGGCGCGATCAAACCCTCGGACCTGAGCGCCAATGACAGCGAGTACTGGGACTCCGATGCGGCGGACGGCTACGACGACGCCATCGCCGAGCAGATGGGGGCGGTCGATGCGGTGCCCGAGACGGCGCGCGCCATGGTCCAGGTGCTCAACGGCATGGCCGACTCCATCGACGGCTTCTACGACAGCCTCGACGTCGCGGTGGTCTCGCTCGCGCTCGCGGTCGCGGGCTTCGTGCTCGCCGTGCTGACCCTCGAGACGGTGGTCGTGGCCATCATCGCGCTCATCGTGGCGATCATCTCGCTCATCGTGGCGATCATCAGCCTCGTGATGACGTTCATGACCGCGGCGAGCACGAACGCCACGCTCGCCGCGAACCTCACCGCGACGCCCGCGATCGACTGGCCGCAGACCGCCTTCGCGGCGTGACGCCGCCTCGGGGCATCGCCATGACGGAGGCTCCTCGATCCCGGCGATGGTTCGCCGCCGCCGCGCTCGTCCTCGTGGCGGCCGCGGTGGTGCAGACGGTGCTCGCGGTCGTGGCGGTCGCCCAGCAGGGCGCGTGGGCGGCGCAGGCCGCGCTCGCGCTGATCACGTGGATGCTCGCCTACCTGGCATGGGTGCAGCTGCGCCTGCAGCGGCGGCGGGACGGCATCCGACCCCCTCGAGACACGAGATGAGGCGATGACCATGACCGGCATGCCCCCACACGCCCCGAACGGCGGCCCGCCCCCGGGCTTCTACCCGTACGCCGACGTCCAGGCGCAGCTGCGCTGGTGGAACGGCTACGCGTGGGAGGACAGGTGGCAGCAGGTGCCCGAGCCGGGCAAGCGGTTCACGTGGGGCACGGGCAACGGCACGGCGCAGGTGGTCGGAGGCAGCATCATCGCCGGGTTCCTGGGCCTGCTGCTGATCGTCGGGCTCTTCAGCCTGGCGGCGGTCGAGGACGGCATCGACCTGCTCATCGCGCTTCTGTGGATCATCGGCCCGCTGCTCATGATGGTCGCGGCCGCCGCGGTCATCTACAACGGACGCGTCGCGATCCGGCGCCAGCGCGACCGGGAGCGCGTCGGCTCCCGCTGATCCCCGGCGGAGCGTCGCGGATCAGCCCAGCAGCTCGGGGTGCGACGGCTCCTCGCCGAGCACGTGCTGGGCGAGGAACGCGAAGACCGTCTCGTACCAGAGCTTCGCGTGCTGCGGCGTGAGGACCCAGTGGTTCTCGTTCGGGAAGTACAGGAACCGGTGCGGCATCTCGCCCTCCGGCGTGGCGTGGTGCAGGTACAGGTCGCTCCACAGGCGCAGGCCCTCGCCGATCGGCACGCGGTAGTCCTTGTCGCCGTGGATCACGAGCATCGGTGTGCGGATGTCCTCGACGAACCGGTGCGGGGAGTTCTCGACGAGGCCCTCGGGCGTGAAGGTCGACAGCCAGTAGGTGGGCATGTCGGTGGTGCCGCTGAACTGGTCGAGCGCCCACAGGCTCGCGTGCGTCACGATCGCGCGGAAGCGGTCGGTGTGGCCCGCGACCCAGTTGGCCATGTAGCCGCCGAACGATCCGCCCATCGCCGCCGTGCGCGTCTCGTCGATGTCGGGGCGGGCCTCCACGGCGTCGGTGATCGCCATGAGGTCGGTGTAGGGCTTGCCGCCCCAGGCGTTCCAGCCGCGGGCGATGAAGTCCCGGCCGTAGCCGGTGGACAGGGCGGGATCGGGCAGCAGCACGGCGTAGCCCCTGGCGACCATCAGCTGCGGCGTCCAGCGCCAGCTCCACGCGTTCCAGCTGTTCAGCGGCCCGCCGTGGATCCACAGCAGCAGGGGTGCGGGCGCCGTCGCGCCGGCGGGCTTCAGCAGCCAGCCGCGCACGCGCGCGCCGTCCTCGGCGGTGGTCTCGACCTCCTCCATCGTCGCGATGGGGTCCGGGATCGGCGCGGGCGTCGGCAGCGGGGTCACGGATCCGTCCGCCGCGATGCGCACGGGGTGCGGCGGTTCGATCCAGTTCGAGCGCAGCGCCGTGATCGTGCCGTCGTCGGCGACGTCGACCGAGGAGTACGCGTAGTCGTCGTTCGTGAGCCGGGTGGGGGTCGATCCGTCCAGCGGGATGCGGAAGACGGGGCCGCGGCCGTCGTGATCGGCGGTCGCGATGAGCGCGGCGTCGTCGGCGGCGAAGCGGAACGACGACGGCCAGCGGTCCCACTCGGGGGCGAGGCGGACCGGGTCGGATCCGTCGATCCCGGCGATCCACAGCTCGGAGTCGGACGGGGCCTCCGGCGTCGCGAGAGCGGCGCGGAGGTAGGCGAGGCGGGTGCCGTCGCGGCTGACGACGGGGCTCTCGTACTCGAAGCCCGGCTCGGTGAGGACGGTCGTGCGCTCTCCGGTGGCGACGTCGATCGCGACGAGGTCGCTCGTGAAGGCGCGGTCCTCGATGCGGCGGAGGGCGGTGATGAGGGTGCGGCCGTCGGGCGTGATCGATTGCCCGGCGTTCTCGAGCGTGCGGCCGGGCTTCGGCGTGAGGTCGCGCAGGGTGGGACGCGGGCTCTGGCCGGCGGCGGGCGCCGCGGTCAGCTCGCCGTCGACGGCGAGCAGGTGCGGCTCGGCCGGCCCGAGGTCGTGGTCCCAGAAGCGCACGGGCAGCGACGCGTGCAGGATCGCCTGCACCTTCAGGTCCTTGCGCTTCTTGCGCAGCTCGGCCTCGGCCTCCAGATCCTCCGCGCCCGGCAGCAGGCCGGCCGAGAGGACGACGGTGCCGGCCTCGTGCGCCACGGCGGCGATCTGCCCGACCCCGCCCGCCAGCGACGTGAGCGCGCGGGCCTCGCCGCCCTCGCGCGGCAGCAGCCACAGCTGCGGCTTGTCCTCCGGGGCGTCCTTGTCCTCGGCGTCGGGACGGGCGGAGGTGAACAGCAGGTCGCCGGAGGGCAGGAAGGCCGCCCCGGCCTCGCCCTTGGCCGAGCGCGTCAGCCGAACGGGCGCGCCCGCGGCGCTCACGGGGACGCGCCAGATCGCGCGCTCCCACGCGGTGCGGTCGGCGCTCAGCGTGGCGACGGTGGCGGCGGCCCACGTGCCGTCGGGGGAGAGGGCGAGGGCCTCCACGCGGGGCAGGGCGATGAACTGATCGAGGTCGTCGTACGGCGCGGTCATGGCTCCACCGTATCGGCGGCGTGTGACGGCCCGGCGTCAGCCGCGCAGGGCCGCCATCGCACGATCGAGCGCGACGCGGATCGCTTCCTCGGGCGCCGGGTGCATCAGCTCGAACGCGGGCTCGACGGTCGCGCGCTCCGCCGGCGGCGGGGGCTTCCAGAGCGCGACGACCTCGCCCTCGTGCAGCAGCAGCGCGCGGACCATGCCGTTCTTGCCGGGCCCCGCGGCCGCCATGACGTCGAACGACGCCACGCGTGAGCGGTCGGCGTAGGCGATGTAGTACTCCTCGAACGTCGGCAGCGCGTGCGTCGCGGCGGCGCCCGGGGCGCGCCGCGGGGCGGCGGCCGAGGCGAAGAGCATCTCGCCGCCGACCGCGATCGTGGCGAGGCGATCGGCCGCGGCCGCCGCGGCCCGGCGCGCGTCGCCCTTGGTGAGCCCGGCCCACCACGCGAAGTCCTCGGGGCTCGCGGGCCCGTGGCCCTCGATGTACCGCACGAACAGCTCGGCGAGCGGATCGTCCGGGGCGTCGTGCTGGCCGATCCACTCGTCGACGAGCACGATCCGCTGCTCGCGGGGCTCGAATCCGTCGCGCCGGACCGTGGGGCCCCAGCAGATGAGGCCGCGCAGCGCGATGTGGAACAGCAGGTGGTAGCCGCGCCCCTCGGTGGTGGGGATGCCGGCGGCCTCCCAGAGCGCGAGCGCCTCGGCGCGGGTGAGCGCGCCGCCGCCGCGCAGGGCGCCGACGAGCGCGTCGGTGGCGCGGGCGATGGTGCCGTCGTCGAGGCCGAGCTGGGCGCGCCGGGTCGCGCTCTGGGCGAGCGTGCGCGCGGCCGTGACCGAGAGCACCCAGCGCAGGTCGCCCGCGGGGATGGTGTGCAGCGTGCCGCGCTGCGTCCACGCCCGCACGAGGTCGCCCCGGTCGTACGCCGCGTCGACCTGCGACGCCCGGCCGCCGCGGGAGCGCGCGGCGAGGGCGAGGCGCCCGCCCCAGTAGTCCTGCGACTGCACGCACAGCAGGTGCCGGGCGGCGTCGGTCACCGTGCGCGCCGGGGCGGTGAGCCGGTGGTGGCGCAACCGCAGCGCCCGCAGCCTCGCGAGGTCCATGCGCCCATCCTGCCGGTGGGGTCGGACACTGCGAAAGATTCCTGTGGTCGCACCTCTCGGTCGCTGAACGGAGCGGCCGGAGGCCGCGGAGATGAAGCGACCAGCGCGAGCCGCCCGCGAACCTCACACGAGCAGCTGGTGCTTGGCGAGGTCACGGTACAGCGGCGTGGACTCGACGAGCTCGCTGTGGGTGCCCTGCCCGACGACGCGGCCCTTGTCGAGCACGACGATCCGGTCGCTGTCGACGACCGTCGACAGGCGGTGCGCGATGACGAGCAGCGTGCGGCCCTCCGCGACCGCGTCGATCGCCTCGCGCATACGCTGCTCGTTGACGCCGTCGAGCGACGACGTCGACTCGTCCAGCAGCAGGATCGGCGGCGCGGCCAGCAGCGCGCGGGCGATCGCGAGGCGCTGGCGCTCGCCCCCCGAGAGCATCACGCCGTCCTCGCCGACGGGGGTGTCGATGCCCGCGGGGGAGCGGTCGATGACGTCGCCGAGGTTCACCTGCCGCAGCACGCGCTCGCACTCCTCATCGCCGGCATCGGGCGAGGCGAGACGCAGGTTGTCGGCGATCGTGCCGGCGAGCGTGGGGGCGTCCTGCTCCACGTAGCCGAAGCGGGCGCGCAGCTCGTCGCGCGGCAGGTCGCGGATGTCGGCGCCGCCGATCCGGATCGTGCCCTCGGTGGGGTCGTAGAAGCGCTCGATGAGCGCGAGGATCGTCGACTTCCCGGCGCCCGAGGGGCCGACGAGGGCGACGCGCGTGCCGACGGGCACCTCGAACGAGACGCCGCGCAGCACCTCGCGCGGCTCGTCGCCCGCGGTGATCGACTCCGTATCGAGATGCGCCTCGGCTGCGAGGCTCAGCGCCTCCTTCTCGGCCTCGGTGCGCGCCGCGACCGCGGCCTCGGGGTAGCGGAACCGCACGTCCTCGAACGCGATCGCCGGGGCATCACTGCACAACGAAGGAGATCCGGCCGCGGCCGGGCCCGATTCGGGCCCTGCCATGCGCGGGGCCCCGCCGTCTTCCTTCGTTGTGCCGGAGGGCGCCCGGTCGCCGTCGGACTCGAGGGGCAGGTCCAGCACCTCCTGGATGCGGCCGAGCGCGCCGAGCGCCTGGCCGACCGAGGTCATGGCCCCGAAGAACGACGCGAGCGGCATGACCATGAGGAACAGGAACATCACGAACGTGACGAGACTCGCGATCGAGATCGCGTCCGAGGCCACGCGGAAGCCGCCCACGCCCAGCACGACGAGCATCGAGGCCTGCATCGCGACGCTCGCGACGGGCACCACGAGGGCCGAGGCCTTCGCGACCTTCACCCCCGCCCCGTATGCCGCCTCGGCCATACGCGCCACCGACGCCTTCTCGCGCTCTGTCGCGCCCGCCGCCCGCACGGTGCGGATCGCGCCGATCGCCCGCTCGACGCCCGAGGTCAGCTCGCCCACCCGCTCCTGCTGCTCGGCCGTGGCGCTGCGGATGCGCCCGCTGAGCGACGCGACGAGCGCCACGGCGACGACGAGGACGCCGATGATCGACAGCAGCAGGATCGGATCGATGAAGATCATCGCGACGAGCGCGCCGATGAACAGCAGCGCGTTGCCGACGCTGTCGGCCAGGCCCTGCGTGAGCACGGCGTAGAGCATCGTGGTGTCGGTGCCCACGCGCGAGACGAGGTCGCCCGTGCGCCGCGCGTCGAACTCGCTGATGGGCAGGTGCAGGATGTGCGCGATGAGGCGCCGGCGGCTGGAGAACACGATGGCCGTGCCCGTGCGCTGCAGCAGGTAATGCTGGTAGGCGCCCACCGCCGAGGCCACGATGACGAGCCCGACGAGCAGCCAGACGATGCCGCCCAGCGCCTCGCCGATCTGCACGCGTTCGATGACCCGGCCGATGAGCAGCGGCTGCACGAGGGTGAACACCGCCTCGATGACGCTGAGCACCGCGACGACGATCAGCACCGCCTTGTGCTCGAAGAGGAACGGCAGCAGCTGGCGGAAGGTGGCACGCGGCCCCTCCTGGGGCTGCGGGCGGCGGAACGGGGAGCGGCGGGGCGCATCGGTGCTCACGGATCTACTTTCGTCCGTACTTCTTGTGAGCCGCCTGCTTGCTCACGCCGAGTGCCATGGCGATCGCCTCCCACGAGTAGCCGCTCACGCGGGCGCGGCGCACGAGCGCCTCCTCCTCGCGGCTCAGCGCGCGGCGGCGCTCGGCGAGGCGCCGCAGGGCGGCGATCGGCTGATCCGGTTCGTGCTCGGACGTGGCGGTGGCGGGCATGGCGTCAACCATAGTTGACCTTCGGGCGGGCGTCAACAACCGTTGACGCACTGCACGACGAAGGAGGAGTCGGGTGTCCTCGGCGGATTCGGCGGCGTGTCGGGCCGCGGCGGGGCCGGATCTCCTTCGTTGTGCAGCCCGGCGGGAGGAGAGGGGGCGCGGGCGTTGTGCGCGAAGCGCGGGGACCCGTAGCGTCGGCGGCATGGAGACGCGCGAGGTGGACGTGGTGGTGATCGGCGCGGGGCCGGTCGGCGAGAATGTGGCGGATCGGACGGCGCGGGCGGGCCTCGAGACCGTCATCGTCGAGGCGGAGCTCGTCGGCGGGGAGTGCTCGTACTGGGCGTGCATGCCGTCGAAGGCGCTGCTGCGTCCCGGCGCCGCGTTGCGCGCCGCCCAGGCGGTGGCCGGCGTGACCGGCGGAGGACTCGACGCCGGGGCGATCCTCGCCAGGCGCGACGAGTTCGCCGCGCACTGGCACGACGAGGGACAGGTCGAGTGGCTCGCCTCGGCCGGGATCGAGCTGATCCGCGGGCGGGGCCGGATCGCGGGCGAGCGGATCGTGCGCGTCGAGACCAGCACCGGCGAGGTCGAGCTGCGCGCGCGGCACGCGGTCGTCGTGGCGACGGGATCGGACGCGCGCATCCCCGACACGCCCGGCCTGCGCGAGGCGCGGCCCTGGACGAGCCGCCAGGCCACCGCGGTGCGCACCCCGCCCGCGCGCCTCGCCGTGATCGGCGGCGGGGTCGTCGCGGTCGAGGCGGCCACCTTCCTGCACGACCTCGGCAGCGCGGTGACGATCCTCTCGCGCGGGCCGCTGTTGCGCGGCATGGAGCCCTTCGCGGGCGAGGCCGTGCGCGACGCGCTGCGCGAGCGCGGCGTCGACGTGCGCGAGGGCGCGTCGGTCGCGTCGGTCGAGCGCGCCGGGGAGTTGCGGATCGCGCTCGAGGGCGGCGGCGTCGTGACGGCGGACGAGGTGCTCGTGGCCACGGGGCGCGCGCCGCGCACGGGCGACCTGGGTCTCGAGAGCGTCGGGCTCGAGCCGGGCGCGCCCGTCGAGGTCGACGACACGCTGCGCTCGCCGCGGCTGCCGTGGCTGTATGCGACGGGCGACGCCAACGGGCGCGCGCTGCTGACCCACCAGGGCAAGTACCAGGCGCGGGCCGCGGGCGAGGCGATCGTCGCCAGGGCGCGCGGCGAGCGGGTGGATGACGCGCGCTGGGGCCGGCACGCCGCCTCGGCGGATCACGCGGCCGTGCCGCAGGTGGTCTTCACCGATCCGGAGATCGCGTCGGTGGGGATCACGGCGGCGCAGGCCGAGGAGCGGGGCCTGCGGCATCGCGTGATCGACTACGACCTCGCGAACGTCGCGGGGGCAGGGCTGCTCGCCGACGGCTACGCGGGGCGTGTGCGCGCCGTCGTGGACGAGGATCGGCGCGTGCTCGTGGGGCTGACGCTCGTGGGCGGCGGCGCGGGCGAGATGCTGCACGCCGCGACGATCGCCGTCGTGGGCGAGGTGCCGCTCGAGCGCCTCTGGCACGCCGTGCCGTCGTACCCCACCGTCAGCGAGTTCTGGCTGCGCCTGCTGGAGGAGTACGGGCTGTAGCGGGCGCGCCGCTCCGGCAACCGGGTCGGTTCCTGAACGGAGCGGCGCAGCCGCGGAGATGAAGGGACCGGATCAGGCCAGCGACGCGCGGCGCGCGGCCTGCTCCACGGGATCCGGAACGGGCAGCGAGGCGATCAGGCGGCGGGTGTAGTCGTCCTTCGAGGCGCCGAGCACCTGCGCCGTCGGGCCCTGCTCGGCGATCTCGCCGTGGTGCAGCACCGCCACGCGGTGCGCGAGCAGGTCGACGACGGCGAGGTCGTGCGTGATGAACAGGCACGCGAAGCCGAACCGCTCCTGCAGCTCCTGGAACAGCTCGAGCACGCGCGCCTGCACCGACACGTCGAGCGCCGAGGTCGGCTCGTCGGCGATGAGCAGCTGCGGGTTGAGCGCGAGGGAGCGCGCGAGGCTCGCGCGCTGGCGCTGGCCGCCCGACAGCTCGTGCGGGAAGCGATCCCCGAACTCCTTGGGCAGCTGCACGGCCTCGAGCAGCTCGTCCACGCGGTCGCGCGCGTCGGCGGGCGAGCCGGCCTCGCCGTGCACGACGAGCGGCTCGGCGATGGCGTCGGCGACCGTGAGCATCGGGTTGAAGCTCGAGGCCGGGTCCTGGAACACGAAGCCGAGCTCGCGGCGCGACCGGCGGAACTGCCGCTCGCGCATGCCGTTCATCTCGGTGCCGAGCACGCGCAGCGAGCCGCCGGTCACGGGCGCGAGGCCCGCCATGGCGCGGCCGATGGTCGTCTTGCCCGATCCCGATTCGCCCACGAGGCCCAGCACCTCGCCGGGGCGGATCGTGAAGTCGACGCCCTTGACGGCCCGGAACGGCTTCTGCCCGAAGCGGCCGGGGTACTCGATCTCGAGCCCCTTCGCCTCGACGACCGGCGCCGCCTCGGGGTCGCCGTCGTACGCGCGGTCGGCCACCTCCAGGCGCGGCACGGCGGCGAGCAGGCGCTGCGTGTACTCGTGCTGCGGGGCGGCGAACAGCTCGCGCACGGGCGCCGTCTCGACGATGTTGCCGCGGTACATCACGGCCACGCGGTCGGCGAGGTCGGCCACCACGCCCATGTTGTGGGTGATGAGCACGATGGCGGTGCCGAACTCCGTGCGCGCGCGGCGCAGCAGGTCGAGGATCTCGGCCTGCACCGTCACGTCGAGCGCCGTCGTCGGCTCGTCGGCGATGATCACCGACGGGTTCAGCGCGAGCGCCTGCGCGATGACGATGCGCTGCTTCTGCCCGCCCGAGAACTGGTGCGGGTAGTGGTCCACGCGGGTCTCGGGATCCGGGATGCCCACGCGGCCGAGGATGTCGATCGCGCGGCGGCGGGCCTCCTTCTTCGACACCTCGCCGTGCGCGCGCAGGCCCTCGGCGATCTGCCAGCCCACGGGGTAGACCGGGTTGAGCGCCGTCATGGGCTCCTGGAAGATCATCGCCGCGTCGGGACCGCGCAGCGCGCGCATCCGCTCGGGCGAGAGGCCGACCACGTCGGTGCCGTTCAGGACGACGGCGCCGCCCAGGCGTGCCGTCTCGGGCAGCAGGCCGAGGATCGAGCGGGCCGTGACGGTCTTGCCCGATCCGGACTCGCCGACGATCGCGAGCACCTCGCCGGGATTCACGTCGAGCGAGATGCCCTTGACGGCGGGCACGTCGCCGCCGTCGGTGGCGAAGGTGATGGTCAGATCGCGGATCTGCACCGCGGGGGCTGCGTCGGTCATTCGGCCTCACCGATCTCGTTGCGGGCGACGGGGGTGGTGGCGGCGACGGCGTCGGCCGGGGTGGCCGCGGCGGCGCGCCGGCGGGTGCGCAGGCGCGGATCGGCGAGGTCGTTGAGCGACTCGCCGACGAGCGTGATGCCCATCACGACGAGCACGATCGCGACGCCGGGGAACACGGCGGTCCACCAGCGGCCGGCGGTGACATCCTCGATCGCGCGGTTGAGGTCGTAGCCCCACTCGGCGGCGGCGCTCGGCTCGATGCCGAAGCCGAGGAAGCCGAGGCCGGCGAGCGTGAGGATCGCCTCGGACGCGTTCAGCGTGAACACGAGCGGCAGCGTGCGGGTGGCGTTGCGGAACACGTGCCGCGACATCACGCGCCACGTCGACGCGCCCATCACCTGGGCGGCCTCGACGAACGCCTCCGACTTGATGCGCACCGTCTCGGCGCGGATCACGCGGAAGTACTGCGGGATGAACACCACGGTGATCGAGATGGCGGTGGCGAAGATGCCGCCCCACAGATCCGACCGGCCGCCCGAGATGATGATCGCGCTCACGATGGCCAGCAGCAGCGAGGGGAAGGCGTACACGGCGTCGGCGATCACCACGAGCACGCGGTCGACCCAGCCGCCGATGTAGCCGGAGACGAGGCCGAGCAGCACGCCCAGCAGCATCGACATGAGCACCGAGATGACGATCACGAGCAGCGCCGTGCGGGCGCCCCACAGCACGCGCGAGAACACGTCGTAGCCCGCGATCGTCGTGCCCCAGATGTGCTCGGCGCTGGGCGCCTGGCGGGGTCGGAAGGTCTCGCCGGCCGCGTCGCGGAGCTGGTTGAACTCGTAGGGCGCGATGAGCGGAGCGAAGATCGCCGTCAGCAGGAACACCGCGCAGATGACGAGGCCCGCGGTGAGCATGCCGCGCTGCAGCCCGACGGACTGGCGGAACTGGTGGACGATCGGCAGCCGCGTCCACAGGGGCGGACGGCGCCGGCTTGCTGTCTTCGGCACGTCAGTACCTCACCCTCGGGTCGATGAACGCCGCGATGATGTCGACGATGAAGTTGGTCAGGGCCACGATGACGGCCAGCAGCGCCACGATGCCCTGCACGGCCACGTAGTCGCGCGCCTTCAGGTACTCGCTGAGCTGGTAGCCCAGGCCCATCCACTCGAAGGTGGTCTCGGTGAGCACCGCGCCGCCCAGCAGCATGGCGATCTGCAGGCCGATGACCGTGATGATCGGGATGAGCGCGGGCTTGTAGGCGTGCTTGCGCACGAGGCGGTACTCGCTGATGCCGCGCGAGCGCGCGGCGTCGACGTAGGGCATCGCCAGGGTGCCGATGACGTTGGTGCGCACGAGGCGCAGGAACACGCCGGCGGTGAGCAGGCCCAGCGCGATGCCCGGCAGGATCGCGTGCTGCAGCACGTCGCCGATGATCGCGGGGTTGCCCGTGCGGATCGCGTCGATCGTGAAGATCCCGGTCGATCCCTCCAGGCGGTTCAGCTGCAGCTCGATGCGCGGCGAGGCGCGGCCCGACGAGGGCAGCACGCCCAGCCACACCGAGAAGACGAGCTTCAGGATGAGGCCGGCGAAGAAGACGGGGGTGGCGTAGCAGAGGATGGCGAACACGCGCAGCACGGCGTCGCCCCAGCGGTCGCGCAGGGCCGCGGCGAGCATGCCGAGCGGGATGCCGACGACGAAGGCGACGATGAGGGCGTAGAAGGCCAGCTCGAGCGTCGCGCCGCCGTAGCGCAGCAGCACGCCCACGACGGGCTGGCCGTCGAGCGTCGTGCCGAAGTCGCCGCGGAAGATCTGGCCCAGGTACTCGAGGTACTGGATGATGAGCGGCCGGTTGTAGCCGGCGGCCTCGATGCGCTCCGCGAGCTGGGCCGGCGTGAGCTGACCGCCCAGCGCGGCCGTGATCGGATCGCCCGTCACCCGCATCATGAGGAAGACCGTCGTGACGAGGATGAAGATCGTCGGGAAGATCAGCAGGAAGCGGATGAGGACGTATCGCCAGAGCGTCGCCCCGCCGCGCGCGCCCTTGCGGGCGGCGGCGGGAACGGCCTCGGGCGGAGCCGTTGCGGTGTCTGCCACGGGGGAATCCTAGTCGTGGGGAGGGGGCGGTCCCGTACCGGGACCGCCCCCTCGTGAGCGTGGATCAGCGGGTGATCGAGGCCATGCGGAGCTTGAACGAGGCGTCGAGGACGATGCCGTCGACGTCCGCCGCGCTCACCGCGACCTGGGCGCCCTGCAGGTAGGGCACCGTCGAGAGGTCCTCGGCCACGAGCTGCTGGATCTGCTCGATCAGCGCCTCGCGCTCGGCCGCGTCCGGCGTCGACGCCTGCTGCAGGATGAGGTCGTTGACCTCCTGGTCGTCGTAGTGGTTGACGAGGAAGTTCTCCTGCAGGAAGAACGGCGTCAGGTAGTTGTCGGCGTCGGAGTAGTCCGGGAACCAGCCCAGCTGGTACGCGGGGTAGACGTCGTTGACGCGGTCGTCCGAGTACTGCGTCCACTCCGTGCCGGCCAGCGTCACGTCGAACAGGCCGTCGGCCTCGAGCTGCTGCTCGATGAGCGCGTACTCGTCGGCCGAGCTCGGGCCGTAGTGGTCGGGGCTGTACTGCAGCGCCAGCGGCACGGGCGTCTCGACGCCCGCGTCGGCCAGGAACTGGGCCGCCGCCTCGGCCGAGGGGCCGCCCTCGCCGTCGCCGTACAGCTCCTTCAGCGGCTCGGCCGCGCCGGCGAAGCCCTGCGGCACGTACGAGTACAGCGGGGTGTAGGTGCCGTCGTAGACGTCCTCGCTGAGGGCCTCGCGGTCGATCAGCGACGCGACCGCCTGGCGCACGGCGAGCGCCATGGCCGGGTCGGCCTCGTCGGTCGCGGCGCCGTAGGGCTGCGTGTTGAAGTTGAACACGATGTAGCGGATCTCGCCGCCGGGGCCCTCGTGGACCGTGAGGCTGTCGTCGCCCGAGAGGTCGGCGACGTCGCTGGCCGACAGGCTGCGGTAGGCCACGTCGACCTCGCCCTCCTGCACGGCGAGCTTCAGGTTCGACGACTCGGCGTAGTAGTTGATGATGACGCCTTCGTTCGCGGCGGGCTCGTGCAGACCCTGGTAGTTCTCGTTCGGGGTCAGCTCGACGAGCTCGTTGAACGTGTAGTCGGCGATCGCGTACGGGCCGCCGAAGGCGTTGGCCTCCACGATGTCCTCGTCCGAGGTGACGGCGTCGGCGGCGAACGTCTCCTCGTCGACGATCGCGCCGGGGAACGACGTGAGGACCATGGGGAAGGTCTGGTCGTTCTCGCTCTTGAGGTGGAACACGACGGTCGTCTCGTCGGGCGCCTCGACCGAGTCGAGGTTGAACAGCAGCGACGACGGCCCGTTCGGGTCGGCGATGGCGAGCTGGCGGTCGAACGTGAACTTCACGTCGCTCGAGGTGAGGTCGTTGCCGTTGGCCCACTGCAGGCCCTCGGGCAGCGTCACCGTGTACTCGGTGGGGCCGGTGAACTCGGCGGTCTCGGCGAGGTCGGGCGCGACGTCCGTGCTGTTCTCGGCCGTGTTGACGAGGTAGGGGAACACCTGCGTCTGCAGCGTGAGCGATCCGTTGTCGTACGAGCCGGCGGGGTCGAGGTGGGTGACAGAGTCGGTGGTGCCGACGAGGATCACGTTGTCGCCCGCGCCGCCGCCGTCGGTCGCTCCGCCGGCGCAGCCCGCGAGGGCGAGCACGGCCACGGTCGGGAGGGCGACGGCTACGGCGCGCGTGCGCGCCTTGTGGGGGAGTGTCATGCGGTGTCCGCTTTCTTGTCAGGACGGCTGTGTCTTGCTGCGACCCGCGGCGGGTTGCGGGTCAGCGCGCCGCGGGAACGGCGCGCGTGTGAGCGATCCTCCCACATGCCCGGGCATGCCAAGGCCCTCCGCGTCACTTTCGACACACGCCCGAAACCTCGCGTTACGCGCCCGAGACGCGGGGCCAGTCGGCGAGGCGGGAGACGACGAGCACCCCCTGTCCAGAGGCAGGGGGTGCTCGCGAAACGTGGGCGGATCAGAGCATCGCGGCTTCCTTGGCGGCGAGCCGCGCGCCCTCGTCGCCCTCGTCGGTCACGCCGTCGCCGTCGATGTCGACGTCCTTGGTCTCCTTGCCGAGGATGAGCGCGATGAGCGTCAGCACGCCCGAGGCCGACAGGTAGACGCCGACCAGCCACGGGTTGCCGTCGCCGACGCTCCACAGCCACAGCGCCACGATCGGCGCGAGCGCGGCGCCGAGGATCGACGACACGTTGTAGGCCACCGCCGATCCGGTGTACCGCACGTTGGTCGGGAACAGCTCGGGCAGCAGGGCGCCCATCGGCCCGAAGGTCATGCCCATGAGCAGGAAGCCGAACACGAGGAACGCCTGCGTGAGCGCGCCCGTGAAGAGCGGATCGCCCTTCGGCAGCAGGAACACCGGGAACAGCAGGCCGAGCCCGATGATGAACGACGTCACCCAGATGAGCAGCTTGCGGCGGCCGATCGCGTCGGCCAGCGGGCCGGACGCGAGGGTGCAGATGCCGAAGAAGATGACGCCGATGATCTGCATGAGCACGAAGTGCGTGTACGTGAAGCCGAGGCCCGGGACGAACGTCTCGGGGTCGGCGCCCTCCGGCAGCGTCTGCGCGCGCGTGCCGTACGACAGCGTGAACGTCGTCATCAGGTAGAAGAGCACGTAGGTCGCGAGCATGAAGAAGGTGCCGAGGATCAGCTGCCGCCAGTGCCGGCGGAACACGTAGCCGATCGGCGCCTTCTGGATCTGGCCCTTCGCCGCGGCCTTCGTGAACGCGTCCGACTCCACGAGCTTCAGCCGCACCCACAGGCCGACGATGACCATGACGGCCGAGAACAGGAACGGGATGCGCCAGCCCCAGCTGAGGAACGCCTCGCTCGCGCCGCCGTCCTCGCCGGGCATCGCGAAGCTGATGAGCAGGAAGATCGAGTTGGCGATGATGAAGCCGATGGGCGCGCCCAGCTGCGGGAACGTGCCGTACAGCGCGCGCTTGCCCTTGGGGGCGTTCTCCGTGGCGACGAGGGCCGCGCCCGACCACTCGCCGCCGAGCGCGAAGCCCTGGGCGAGCCGGCAGATCAGCAGCAGGAAGGCCGCCCACGCGCCGATCTCGTTGTGGGTGGGCAGGCAGCCGATGAGGAACGTCGCGATGCCCATCGTCAGCAGCGAGGCGACGAGGGTGCCCTTGCGCCCGATGCGGTCGCCGAAGTGGCCGAAGACGACCGCGCCGATCGGCCGGGCGACCATGGCGGCCCCGTAGGTCGCGAACGACAGCAGGAGCGCCGTGGTCGGGTTGCCGCTGGGGAAGAAGAGGATCGGGAACACGAGCACGGCCGCCGTGGCGTACGCGTAGAAGTCGTAGAACTCGATCGTGGTGCCGACGAGGCTGGCCGTGATCACGCGTCCGCGTGAGTTGGCCGGCTTCGGATCGGTGGGTGCTGTGGACGTCATGGTGCCTTCTGGAACAGAGCGGGAGGACGCTTCGCGGTGCGCGGCGGGGATGCGCGGCGCGCCGCGTGCTCGGGGTGCCGGCCGGGTCTCCGCGGGGTCGTGCGGTGGCCCGCCGGCTCGTCGGGTGCGCCGCGGATGAGCGGGGCACAAACGACGATTCTACGCGCGTGAGTGAGCATTCTGCGCACCGGCGCACGTCACGGCGCGCTCCGGCCGCGTCGGAACCGCGAATGCAGACACCCCCATCGATCACAATGATCAACGGGGGTGTCGGCGCGATGCGAAATGCTCTCGCTGAGCGGGTGTCGCGCGGCGGAGTGCGCGACGCGCCGTCAGCGCCAGATGAGGGCGAGCCCGGCGTTCAGCAGCGTGAGGCCGCCGATCAGCCAGAACACCCACGACGGCAGCGGGCGGCCCTTCTTCGCGCGGCTCGTGCTGATGCCCACGAGCGCGCCGATGACGACGAGCACGACGAGCTTGATGCCGATCTTCACGTAGTTGAGGTCGTGGTCGAGCCCCCACGGCGCCGCGAGCGCGAGCCCGGCGACGCCGGCGACGAGCACACCGAGGTCCATGAGGCGCGTGGCCTGGTAGCGCCGCGAGGCCGCCTCGACGACCCAGGCGCCGAACAGGATCGCAAAGCCGACGAGGTGGACGAGCAGGACGACGTTCCGCAGGATCTCCATGACTTCTACCCTATGTAGAGAAACCCCTCGCCGTCGAGCCCGACCCGGTCAGCCGCGCAGGGTGCGGAGGGTGAGGGCCGTGCGCAGGGCCGCGTCGGCGGCCTCGGCGCCCTTGTCCTCCTTCGAGCCCGGCAGGCCGGCCCGATCCAGTCCCTGCTGCTCGTCGTCCAGCGTGAGCACGCCGAAGCCCACGGGCTTGCCGGTGTCGAGCGCCACGCGCGTGAGCCCGTCGGTGGCGGCCGACGAGACGAACTCGAAGTGCGGCGTGCCGCCGCGGATGATCACGCCGAGCGCCACGACGGCGTCCGCGCCCGCCTCGAGCGCCGCCTTCGCGACGACCGGCAGCTCGAACGATCCCGCCACGCGCACGAGCCGGTGGCTCGCGCCCGCCGCGTCGAGCGTGCGCCGCGCGCCCGCGATCAGCCCCTCCGAGATCTCCTCGTGCCAGGTGCCCGCGACGATGACGACGTCCAGGCCCTCCCCGTCGATCCGCTCCCGCTCGGGTGCGCCCTTTCCGCTCACTTCGTCTCTCCCGTCTGGACGGCGCTCTCGTCCGCCTGCATCTGCGCGACCGCGGCGGCCAGCTCCGCCTCGCCGATGATGTGGCCCATGCGGTCGCGCTTGGTCTCGAGGTACTGGTGGTTGTTCGGGCCGACGCCCACGATGAGCGGCACCTGCTCGACCACGTCGAGGCCGAAGCCGCGCAGCTGACGCACCTTGTCGGTGTTGTTGGTGAGCAGCCGGATGCGCGCGACGCCGAGGTCGCCGAGGATGCCCGCCGCGGCGGCGTAGTCGCGGGCGTCGGCCGGCAGGCCCAGCGCCGTGTTGGCGTCGACGGTGTCGAGGCCCTCCTCCTGCAGCGCGTACGCGCGGAGCTTGTTGATGAGCCCGATGCCGCGGCCCTCGTGGCCGCGCATGTAGATGACGACGCCGCCGTCCTGCTCGATGGCGTCGAGGGCGGCGTCGAGCTGCGGGCCGCACTCGCACTTGAGCGATCCGAACGCCTCGCCCGTGAGGCACTCCGAGTGCACGCGGACGAGGGGCGTCGGGTTGGTCGCGAGGTCGCCCGAGACGATGGCCAGGTGATCCGTGCCCGTGAGACGGTCCTTGTACGCGAGGAACCGGAACGTGCCGTGCGAGGTGGGCACGAGGGCGTCGGCGCGCAGGCTCACGGCGCGGCGGACGACGGGCGCCTCGGCGCCGTCGCGCGGGTCGACGTCGTCGAGGTGGGCGACGAGCTGCTCGATCGTGATGACGGGGATGCCCTCGCGTGCGCCCATCTCCACGAGGCCGGGCAGGCGCATCATGCTGCCGTCCTCGGCGACGACCTCGGCGATCACACCGACGGGCTGCAGCCCTGCGAGCCGCATGAGTTCGACGGCCGCCTCGGTGTGGCCGCCGCGCTGGCGCACGCCGCCCGGCACCGCACGCAGCGGCAGGATGTGCCCGGGGCGGATGACGTCGGTGGGGGCGGCGTCGGGATCGGCCAGCACGTTGAGCGTGCGGGCGCGGTCGGCGGCGCTGATGCCGGTCGTCACGCCCGAGGCGGCGTCCACGCTCACGGTGTACGCCGTGCCGCGCGCGTCCTCGTTGTTCGTGACCATGGGAGGAAGGTCGAGCCGGTCGGCCCAGTCCTGCGGCATCGGGGCGCACAGGTAGCCGGAGGTGTAGCGCACCGTCCACGCGATCCACTCCGGCGTGGCCAGCTGCGCCGAGAGGATGACGTCGCCCTCGTTCTCGCGATCCGCGTCGTCGGCGACGATCACGGGGCGGCCGGCGCGCAGGGCGTCGAGCGCCTCGTCGATCGTGGCCAGGGGCAGGGGGGTGGTCAGGCTCATCGGGAGCCTCCTTCGAAGGGTGCGGAGAGGATCGAATAGTCGGCCGGCGGCACGTCGGTCGTGCTGAAGGCGCTGTCGGGGCGACGCCCGGTCGGGTCGGGTGCCGGCGCGGGCGCGGCGCGGAAGGCCATCAGGCGCTGCACGTGG
Source organism: Microbacterium sp. FG3 (assembly GCF_057809335.1). Taxonomy (NCBI): domain Bacteria; kingdom Bacillati; phylum Actinomycetota; class Actinomycetes; order Micrococcales; family Microbacteriaceae; genus Microbacterium; species Microbacterium sp. FG3. Next base: position 90,177 of record NZ_JBMDJT010000007.1, read on the forward strand.
CGCGCGAGGATGTCGGTCTCCAGGTTCACGGCGTGGCCGGGGGCGAGCGCGCCGAGCGTCGTGGCCTGCAGCGTCTCGGGGATGAGCGACACCTCGAACCACGGCGCGGCGGCGCCCGCCGGGCTCACGGCGCTCACCGTGAGCGAGGTGCCGTCGACGGCGATCGAGCCCTTGTCGACGACGAGCGGCGCGAAGTGGGCGGGCATCCCGACGCGGATCACGCGCCACTGCGCGCCGGGGCGCACCTCGGCGACGGTGCCCGTGCCGTCGATGTGGCCCTGCACGATGTGGCCGCCGAGGCGCCCGCCCGCCGCCGTCGCGCGCTCGATGTTGACCCGCGACCCGGGGGCGAGCAGGCCCAGCGTCGACATGTCGAGCGTCTGCCGCATGACGTCGGCCGTGAAACCGCGCGCGTCCCACGCCACCACGGTGAGGCACACGCCGCTCACGGCGATCGAGTCGCCGTGACGCACGCCCTCGACGGCCCGCGGCGCGATGACGCTCAGGCGCACGCCGTCGCCCGACGGCTCGATGGCGGCGATCTCGCCGATCTCCTCGATGATCCCGGTGAACATCAGCTGTCTCCCTCGTGCAGGCGGGCTTCGTACAGGACGTCGGCGCCGAGCGGCACCGTGCGGTCGACGACGAGGCGGCGGGCGCCGCCGATCGTCGCCACGCCGATATCGTCGAGCGCCGTGCGCGGGCCGCCCAGCAGCACCGGCGCCACGTACACGAGCACCCGGTCGGCCAGGCCGGCGCGCAGGAACGCGCTGGCGAGCGTCGGCCCGCCCTCGACGAAGACGCGGTGCAGGCCGCGCTCGCACAGATCGGCGAGGACGGCGGCCAGATCGTGCGTGGCGTACGCGAGCGGCTCGCCGCCCGGCGCGATGGCGGGGTGGCGGCGCACGGCGGCGTCCGGCGGGATCGGGCGGGAGCCGATCACGACGGGCACCGGCTGGTGCGGGGCGAGCGCGCCGTCGATGCGCGCGGTGAGCTGGGGGTCGTCGGCGAGCAGCGTGCCGGTGCCCACGACGATCGCGTCGGCCTCGGCGCGGCGGCGGTGCACGTCGGCGCGGGCCTCGGGGCCGGTGATCCACTGGCTCGTGCCGTCGGCCGCCGCGGCGCGGCCGTCGAGGCTCTGCGCCCACTTCACCGTGACGTGGGGGCGCCCGAGGCGCAACGCGGCGATCCAGGGGGCCAGGAGCGCGCCGGCCTCGTCGGCCAGCAGGCCGCCCTCGGCGTCGATGCCCGCGGCGCGCAGGCGCTCGGCGCCGCCGCCCGAGACGGCGCCCGGATCGACGACGGCGTAGACGACGCGCGCCACGCCCGCCGCGATGAGCGCCTCGGCGCACGGGCCGGTGAGCCCGGTGTGGTTGCAGGGCTCGAGGGTCACGACGGCGGTGGCGCCGCGGGCCGCGCCCTCGGGCAGGTGCGAGAGCGCGTCGACCTCGGCGTGGGCGGTGCCGGCGCCGCGGTGCCAGCCCTCGGCGAGCGGCTCGCCGGCGGGGGAGAGGATGACCGCGCCGACCTGCGGGTTGCGGCTGCGGGGGCCGCGGGTGGCCAGCTCGAGCGCGCGCGCCATCGCGCGCCGCTCCGCCTCGCTGAATGCCATCCGATCCTCCGGTCCTGGGCGCCCGGGGTCGTCGAACGGCGTCGCGCGACTCGGTCGCGCTCGCCGCGTGCTTCCTCTCATCCGGACTCGCAGGCTGCGCCTGCATCACCGTCGGTCCCGGAATTCCACCGGATCGGCCTCGGGATCGCTCCCTCGGTTCGCGGACTGTCACCGCCGGTTCGGATTCTCACCGACCCCGGAGCACGTGTGCTCTCTCAGCCTAGTCAACGCGCGGGGCCGCGGCGTATTCCGTCACTTCAGCAGCCGCGAGAGCCGCCGATCCGCCAGGGGCTTTCCGCCCGTCTGGCAGGTGGGGCAGTACTCCAGGGATCGATCGGCGAAGAAGACCGAGCGCACGGTGTCGCCGCACACGGGGCACGCCTGCCCGGCGCGGGCGTGCACGGCCATGCCGCGGCGCTTGGCGTCCTTGAGCTCGGCGGGCGGCTTGCCCGATGCCGCCGCGACGGCCTCCGTGAGCACGGTGCGCATCGCGGCGTAGAGGCGCGAGACGTCGTCGGCGCCGAGCGTGGCGGCGATCGCGTACGGCGACATGCGCGCGGCGTGCAGGATCTCGTCGGAGTACGCGTTCCCGACGCCCGCGATGACGGACTGGTCGCGCAGCAGCCCCTTGATCTGCGTGCGGCGGCCGGCGAGCGTGCGGGCGAAGGCCTCCTCGGTGAACGCGTCGTCCAGCGGATCCGGCCCGAGGCGCGCGATGCCCGGCACATCCGCCGGGTGGCGCACGACGTACACGGCGAGCGACTTCTTCGTGCCCGCCTCGGTGAGGTCGAAGCCCGACCCGTCGTCGAAGCCGACGCGCAGCGCGATGGGCGAGCGGCCCGGCTTGATGACGGTGGCCGGCAGCTGATCGGACCAGCGCAGCCAGCCGGCCTTGGCGAGGTGGAAGACGAGGTGCAGCCCGTCGCCCAGCGCGAGGTCGACGAACTTGCCGTGCCGCTCGGCGCCGGTCACGGTCGCACCGACGAGGGCGGTGATCGGCGGGTCGAACGTCTTCAGCGCGGCGATCTGCGCCACCTGCGCCTTCGCGACGCGGAGCCCGGCGGCGCGCTCCCGCAGGAACCGCACCAGTCCCTCCACCTCGGGCATCTCCGGCATGCGGCCATCCTGCCACCACCCTCCGACGCGCGGGCGGCGGTTGCGCGTCGAGGTCGCCGTGCGCGCTCACCTGCACAACGAAGGAAACGCGGCGCCTCGCGACCCGTGGAGGCGCGGAACCCGCGGCTTTCAGAGGGAACGTCCTTCGTTGTGCAGCTCTGCGTCCCTCCACAGGGACAGGGATGGCGGTGCAGCGCGGGGCAGGTTGTGGGTAAGCGGATGCGAGGGGGTGCGACGGGGCATCGTCGAGGCATGTCCTGGTACCCGGCTGATGTCGCGTGGAGCTATCGGCAGCTCCGCGATGGCGGCATGACGAGGACCGACATCGAGAACGCGCTCGCGACGGGCAGGCTGTTCCGTGCCCGGCGGAACGTGTACCTCGCGGGGGACACCGCCGACGACCTCAAGTCGGCCGCGCGAGTCGGCGGTCGGCTCGACTGCCTCTCGGCGCTGCGGGTCATGGGAGTGTTCGTCCAGGAGCACGAGCAGCTGCACGTTCAGATCGAAGCGAATCGCAAGCACCTGCGCTCGCCGCGGTCGAGGCGGGTACGTCTCAAGGATCGCCACGGCGTGCGGGTCCACTGGCGCCGGGTGCAGGCGCCGGATGACGTCCTCGTTGTCGACCCGGTCGAGGCGCTGATTCTTGCCAGCCGGTGTCAGCCGCCGCGGTCGATGATCGCGACGCTCGACTCCGCGCTTCATCAGGGGATCGTGACGTCGGAGGATCTCGACGACGTGTTCGCGGCGCTGCCGGGACACTTCGGAGTCCTGCGCAGGCTCGTGGACAGCCGGGCGGAGTCCGGGCCGGAGTCCCTCGCGCGGCTGGAGCTGAGAGGCGCGGGCTGGCACGTGGCGGTGCAGCAGTGGATCGACGGAGTCGGACGCGCCGACCTCGTCGTCGAGCGGCGGGTCATCGTCGAATGCGACAGCCGTGAGCATCACTCGGGGTGGGAAGCGCAGGAGCGCGACAGGGCGCGAGACCTGGCGGCCGCCGAGCGCGGCTTCGCCACGGTCAGGCCGACCGCGCGGATGATCTTCGACGATGTCGGCGACATACGGCGAGCAGTGGCGGGGCTGCTCGCTGCGCCGTTCTGAGGCACATCCGCCCCGTGCTGCGGCTCCTGCTCTCACCGCCGGACTGCACAACGAAGGAAAGAGCCGGCCCATCCTCGACGGAAACCCCGTCCTGGGCGCCGCGAAGCGGCGGTCTTCCTTCGTTGTGCAGAAGGCGAGGCAGAGAGGATCCGCGGGGCGGTGCCGGGATATCGTGGCGGGATGGTGGATCGCCGGTGCCCGGAGGCGACGGAGCGGCTGCGGTTCCGGGAGCTCGAGGAGTCGGACCTCGACGACATGGCCGCCCTGCTGGGCGATCCGGCCGTCATGGCGTTCTACCTGGCGCCGAAGACGCGCGACGAGGCGGCCGCGTGGATCGCCCGGTCCCGCGCGCGGTACGCCGAGCACGGCTTCGGGCTGTGGGCGGTCGAGACCCACGCCGGCGAGTTCGTGGGCGACTGCGGCCTCACGTGGCAGCAGGTGAACGGGCGGCGCGTGCTCGAGGTCGGCTACCACGTGCGCGCCGGCCTGCAGGGCCGCGGCTACGCGACCGAGGCCGCCCGCGCGTGCGTGGGCGAGGCGAGGCGCCGGTTCCCGACCGGCGTGCTCACGGCCATCATCCACCCCGAGAACACCGCGTCGCGCCGCGTGGCCGAGAAGCTCGGCATGACGCACACCGAGGACGACCGCTCGCATCCGTGGATCGTCCGCACGGTGATGTCGATGCCGCTCGGCTGAATCAGATCGGCCAGGGCTGGGGCGTGCGCGGGTCGGTCGCGAGCAGGCCCGCGATGTGGCCGTCGCGACGGTCGCCCGTGGAGCCGATGCGGCCGAGGCCCAGGCGCAGCAGGCCCTCGTAGCGGAAGCCGAGCTTCTGGGCGATGCGGACCGAGGCCGGGTTGTCGGTGACCGCGCGCCACTCCACGCGCTGCAGCCGCATGGGGCCGAACGCGAAGTCGAGCACGGCGCGGGCGGCCTCCGTGAGGTAGCCGCGGCCGCGCGCCGGGGCGGCCATCCAGTAGCCGATCTCGGCGGCGCCGTCGCGCACGCCGTGCAGGGCGATCATGCCCACGAGCACGCCGTCGGCGCGGATCGCCCACGTGCACTCGTCGCCGGTGGACCACCACGCCGCGACGAGGTGGACGAAGGACTCCGCGTCGGTGCGCTGATAGGGCGAGGGGACGGTCGTGTAGCGCTGGATGTCGGGGTCCTGGCACGCCTCGTAGATCGCGTCGATGTCGTCGGTCGTCGGGGCGGACAGGACGAGGCGAGCGGTCTCGAGCTCGACGGGATCCGGCATCACCGGGCGCGCGGCAGCAGGCCGACCTTGTCGTACACGTCGGCGAGCGTGGCGTCGGCCACCGCCTCGGCCTTCGCGGCGTTCGCGGCGAGCACGCGGTCGAGCTCGGCGGGGTCGTCGAGCAGCTCGAGCGCGCGGGCGCGCACGGGCTCGAACTCCGCCACGACCACGTCGCGCAGGCCCTTCTTGAAGTCGCCGTACCCGCGGCCCGCGTACTCGTCCTCGATCGACGCGACGGGCCGGCCGGTGAGGGCCGCGTAGATGGTGAGCAGGTTGGACACGCCCGGCTTCGCCTCGCGGTCGAACCGCACGACGCCGTCGTTGTCGGTCACGGCGCGCATGATCTTCTTCGCCGTCACGTCGACCTCGTCGAGCAGCCACAGCACGCCCGCGTGCGACTCGGCGGACTTCGACATCTTCGCCGTGGGGTTCTGCAGGTCGTAGATGCGCGCGGTCTCCTTCTGGATGACCGGCTTCGGGATCGTGAAGGTGGTTCCGTAGCGCGCGTTGAACCGCTCGGCCAGGTCGCGCGTGAGCTCGACGTGCTGCTTCTGGTCGTCGCCGACCGGCACGACGTCGGTCCGGTAGAGCAGGATGTCGGCGGCCATGAGGATCGGGTACGTGAACAGGCCGACGCTGGCGTTCTCGGCGCCCTGCTTCTGCGACTTGTCCTTGAACTGCGTCATCCGGCCGGCCTCGCCGAAGCCCGTGATCGTCGACAGGATCCACGCCAGCTCCGCGTGCGCGCGCACGTGCGACTGCACGTACAGCGTCGACTTCGACGGCTCGATGCCGGCCGCGATGTACTGCGCCGCGGTGCGGCGGGTCTTCTCGCGCAGCACCGCCGGGTCCTGCGGGGCCGTGATGGCGTGCAGGTCGACGACCGAGAAGAACGCGTCGTACTCGCTCTGCATCTCGCGCCACTGCAGCAGGGCCCCGATGTAGTTGCCGGCCTGGAGCGAGTCGGCCGAGGGCTGCATTCCGGAGTAGAGGCGCTGCTGAGTCACCGTTCGATCCTACGCCGCGCGGCGCCTCGGCCTCTCGCGCCGTGGGGCGCCGATCAGCCGATCGCGTAGTCCGCGACGACGGGGGAGTGGTCGCTCCAGCGGGTGTCGTAGGACGGCGCGCGGTCCACACGGTACGCCGTGGCGCGCTCGGCCAGCGCGGCGGTGGCGAGCTGGTAGTCGATGCGCCAGCCCGAGTCGTTGTCGAACGCCTTGCCGCGCATCGACCACCATGTGTAGGGCCCGTCGACCTCGCCGGCGAAGCGGCGGCCGATGTCGACCCAGCCGAGGCCGGTGGCGCCGGCGCTGAAGGCGCGGGTGTCGCTCAGCTCGCCGACCATGCCGCGGCCCACGCCCTCCTGACCGAGGACGGGAGCGCCGGCGGGGGTGAGGATGCGGTCGAAGTAGGCCCGCTCGCGTGCGAGGAAGCCGGCCTTCTTGACGTTGCCCTTCCAGTTGCGGATGTCGAGCGGGCGGTGGCCGACGTTCAGATCGCCCGTGACGAGCGCGAGCGCGCCGTCGGCCGCGAGCTCGGACATGCGGCGCTCCATGGCGTCGAGGAACGCCCACTTCGGGTCCTGCTTGGCGGGCGTCTCGGCCTCGCCGGTGAAGACGTAGGCGCTGACCACGGTGAGCGTCTCGCCGCCGACCTCGAAGTCGGCCTCGATCCAGCGGCCGTTCGACTCCAGCCCGTCATCGCCCAGCTCGACGCGCGAGATCGCGCACTCCTCGCGCGAGGCGATGGCCACGCCCGCGCGGCCCTTCTGCAGCGACGCGTCGGCGATCACGCGCCAGCCGGGCAGGGCGTCCTCGAGGTGCTCGAGCTCGCCGCGCACCTCCTGCAGCGTGACGATGTCGGGCGCGGCCTCCTCGAGCCACGCGCCCATGCCCTTGCGGGCGGCCGCCCGGATGCCGTTGACGTTGACGGAGGCGACGCGGAGGGAACGAGAGGTCATGCTTCCACCCTAGGTCGGCCCTCCGACACCGCCCGAACCGGTCCCGGTGGGCGCGGACGGCTCAGCCCTCGCGCACCATGCGGGCGAGCTCGTCGAGCACCGCGCGCCGCCGTTCCGCGGGGAACGGCGCCTGCAGCGTCGCCTCGTCGAGCCAGATGCCGTCGGCGGCGACGAGCGCCACCTGCTGGCGGACCGTCAGCTCGGCGACGTCGCCCACCCACCGATCCCGCAGTTCGCGCCAGCGTCGCACGTACCGCTCGTCGCGCGCGACGTCGACCATGACCATGAGGTCCGCCGTGGCGTCGAGGTCGGTGCCCGACTCGGCCGAGGCGAGCAGGAACGCGACGATCCGCTCCTCGCGCGTGGCCTCCTCGAACGGTGCGCCCAGGTGCCGCATCGCGTCGGCCTCCCACGCTTCGATGAGCTCCGCGATGACCGCCTCGATCAGGTCGTCCTTCGAGGGGAAGTGATACAGCACGCCGCCCTTCGTCTTGCCCGCCGCCTCGGCGACCGCCTCGAAGGTGAGCGCGCGCGTGCCCACCTGGGCGGCCAGGCGCAGGGCGGCCTGCACGACCTCCTGCTTGGCGCTGGGGCGGCTCATCGGGTCCCTCCTCCGGGCGCCTCCGGCCCGGACTCGCTGGCAGGCCACGTTACCGCGTGCTGCCCAGGATCCGCCCAGTTTCTATACTGACCGGACGGTACAGTAATCGTCATGAACACCGCGTCGATCGTCACCGTGCGCGCGGGCGCCCGCGAGTGGGTGGCACTCGTCGTGCTCACCCTCGCCGTCGTCCTGCTGGCGGTCGACGCCACGGTGCTCGCGCTGGCGGTGCCCGCCCTCACCGAGGCCCTGCAGCCCACGGCGGTCGAGATCCTCTGGATCGGCGACATCTACTCGTTCGCCATCGCGGGCCTGCTCGTCACGATGGGCAATGTCGCCGACCGCGTGGGGCGCAAGCGCCTGCTCATGATCGGCGCCGTGGCGTTCGGGCTCGCGTCGGTGCTCGGCGCGTTCGCCGCTTCCTCCGCCGTGCTCATCGCGGCGCGCGCCCTGCTCGGTGTCGCGGGCGCGACGATCATGCCGTCGACCCTCGCGATCATCCGCGACATGTTCCGCGACGACCGGCAGCGCACACAGGCGATCGCCGTGTGGTCGGTGGGCTTCACCGTCGGCTCGGCCGCCGGGCCCCTCATCGGCGGGGCGCTGCTGGAGCATTTCTGGTGGGGATCGGTCTTCCTCATCAACGTGCCGGTCATGATCCTCGTGGTCGGCCTGGGCGTGTTCCTGCTGCCCGAGTCGCGCAACCCGCGCCCCGGCCCCATCGACCTGTGGTCCGCGGCGCTGTCGATCCTCGCGATCGTGCCGGTCGTGTACGGGATCAAGCACGTCGCGAAGGGCGATCTCGGTGTGCTCACCTTCGCGGGCTTCGCGGTCGGCATCGCGGCCGGATGGGCGTTCGTGCGCCGGCAGCGGCGGCTCGCGCACCCGCTCGTCGACGTCGGGCTGTTCCGCAACCCGGCGTTCAGCGGCGCGATCGCGGCCAACGTGGTGTCGATCTTCGCCGCGGCCGGGCTGCTGTTCTTCTTCTCGCAGTACCTGCAGCTGGTGCGGCGGTTCTCGCCCCTGCAGGCCGGCATCGGCGAGCTGCCCATGGCGATCGGCGCCGTGGCGGTCGTCGGTGTGGTCGCGTTCCTCGTGGGTCGCTGGGGGCGCGGCAACGCGATGGCGGCGGGCCTGCTCGCCATGGCCGTCGGCCTGGGCGCGCTCGTGGCGGCCGAGGGACTGCCGGGATATGTCTGGCTGGCGCTCGCGCTCGTCGTGATCGGGATCGGGATGGGGCTCGCGGGCGCCGTCGCGACCGACGCGGTGGTCGGCGCCGTGCCGCGCGAGCGCGCGGGCGCGGCGTCGTCGATCTCGGAGATGGGGATCGAGCTCGGCGTGGCGCTGGGCATCGCCGTGCTCGGGTCGCTCCACACCGCCATCTACCGCGCCGCGCTCGTGCTGCCGGACGGGATGCCCGGCGCGGTGCGCGCGGCGGCGGGGGAGTCCCTGCCGCAGCTGGCGGACGCGGCGCATCGCGCGGGCGGCGCCGACGTGGCGCTCGAGGCGGGACGCGAGGCGTTCACGGTGGCCATGCAGTCGGCCACCGGCATCGCCGCGGTGCTGACCGCGGTAGCGGCGTTCATCGCGTGGCGCTTCGTCCCCTCCACCCGCGGCGCGGCCCCGGTCGCCCACTGACGACGGTTGAAACTCCCCGCTTGCTGAACGAAGCGGAAGCGACCAGAGCGAGTCCACGAGGGTCGCGGTGGTCGCTTCATCTCCGCGGCTCCGCCGCTCCGTTCAGCAACCGATGGGTGTGACCCCACGGTTGCTGAACGTAGTGAGCGAAGCGAACGAAGATGAAGCGACCACAGCAAGTCCATGACGGTCGCGCTGGTCGCTTCATCTCCGCGGCTCCGCCGCTCCGTTCAGCAACCGATGGGTGTGAC
>NZ_JBMDJT010000070.1:0-1619 GCF_057809335.1 Microbacterium sp. FG3
GGGCGGTTCTTCGCCGGTACGGGAATATCAACCCGTTGTCCATCGACTACGCCTGTCGGCCTCGCCTTAGGTCCCGACTTACCCAGGGAAGATTAGCTTGACCCTGGAACCCTTGGTCTTTCGGAGGACGTGTTTCTCACACGTCATTCGCTACTCATGCCTGCATTCTCACTCGTGTGGCCTCCACGGCTGGATCACTCCGCCGCTTCGCTGGCCACACGACGCTCTCCTACCCATCAACACGGCTGGACCACGAAGGCCTGCCAAAAGTGTCAATGCCGCAACTTCGGTGGTGTGCTTGAGCCCCGTTACATTGTCGGCGCGGAATCACTTGACCAGTGAGCTATTACGCACTCTTTCAAGGGTGGCTGCTTCTAAGCCAACCTCCTGGTTGTCTAAGCAACTCCACATCCTTTCCCACTTAGCACACGCTTTGGGACCTTAGTTGGCGATCTGGGTTGTTTCCCTCTCGACTATGAAGCTTATCCCCCACAGTCTCACTGCTGCGCTCTCACTTACCGGCATTCGGAGTTTGGCTGACGTCAGTAACCTGGTAGGGCCCATCGGCCATCCAGTAGCTCTACCTCCGGCAAGAAACACGCAACGCTGCACCTAAATGCATTTCGGAGAGAACCAGCTATCACGAAGTTTGATTGGCCTTTCACCCCTATCCACAGCTCATCCCCTCAGTTTTCAACCTAAGTGGGTTCGGCCCTCCACGACGTCTTACCGTCGCTTCAGCCTGGCCATGGATAGATCACTTCGCTTCGGGTCTAGGACACGCGACTGAATCGCCCTATTCAGACTCGCTTTCGCTACGGCTACCCCACACGGGTTAACCTCGCCACGTATCGCTAACTCGCAGGCTCATTCTTCAAAAGGCACGCCGTCACCCCAGCTGAGGAGGCTCCGACGGTTTGTAAGCAAACGGTTTCAGGTACTATTTCACTCCCCTCCCGGGGTACTTTTCACCTTTCCCTCACGGTACTTGTCCGCTATCGGTCATCTGGGAGTATTTAGGCTTATCAGGTGGTCCTGACAGATTCACACGGGATTTCTCGGGCCCCGTGCTACTTGGGATCCCCACCACGCCAGAACACGCATTTCAACTACAGGGCTGGCACCTTCTCTGGCCGGCCATTCAAGACCGTTCGTCTATACGCTTCTGTCACGTCGAACCCTCGGCAGAAGGTTCAAGCGGGTCCCACAACCCCGAACGTGCAACGCCTGCCGGCTATCACACACGCCCGGTTTAGCCTCTTCCGCTTTCGCTCGCCACTACTCACGGAATCACTGTTGTTTTCTCTTCCTGTGGGTACTGAGATGTTTCACTTCCCCACGTTCCCTCTACCCGCCCTATATATTCAGGCGGGAGTCACCAGGTCGCACAAGTACGCCTGGCGGGGTTTCCCCATTCGGAAATCCACGGATCAAAGCTCGCTTATCAGCTCCCCGAGGCTTATCGCAGATTGCTACGTCCTTCTTCGGCTCCAGATGCCAAGGCATCCACCGTTTGCTCTTAAAGACTTGAAATCACATGAGCCATAAAACAAAAATGTTCTATGTTCGCTTCTTTAAGATGCTCGCGTCCACTGTGTAGTTCTCAAAGTACGGGCGGC
>NZ_JBMDJT010000071.1:0-1590 GCF_057809335.1 Microbacterium sp. FG3
TGATGATCCGGCGCCTGGACACCCCAGAGGGTGCCAGATGCTCCTTAGAAAGGAGGTGATCCAGCCGCACCTTCCGGTACGGCTACCTTGTTACGACTTAGTCCTAATTACCGATCCCACCTTCGACGGCTCCCTCCACAAGGGTTAGGCCACCGGCTTCAGGTGTTACCGACTTTCATGACTTGACGGGCGGTGTGTACAAGACCCGGGAACGTATTCACCGCAGCGTTGCTGATCTGCGATTACTAGCGACTCCGACTTCATGAGGTCGAGTTGCAGACCTCAATCCGAACTGGGACCGGCTTTTTGGGATTCGCTCCACCTCACGGTATTGCAGCCCTTTGTACCGGCCATTGTAGCATGCGTGAAGCCCAAGACATAAGGGGCATGATGATTTGACGTCATCCCCACCTTCCTCCGAGTTGACCCCGGCAGTATCCCCTGAGTTCCCACCATTACGTGCTGGCAACAGAGAACGAGGGTTGCGCTCGTTGCGGGACTTAACCCAACATCTCACGACACGAGCTGACGACAACCATGCACCACCTGTATACGAGTGTCCAAAGAGTTGACTATTTCTAGCCCGTTCTCGTATATGTCAAGCCTTGGTAAGGTTCTTCGCGTTGCATCGAATTAATCCGCATGCTCCGCCGCTTGTGCGGGTCCCCGTCAATTCCTTTGAGTTTTAGCCTTGCGGCCGTACTCCCCAGGCGGGGAACTTAATGCGTTAGCTGCGTCACGGAGACCGTGGAAAGGCCCCCACAACTAGTTCCCAACGTTTACGGGGTGGACTACCAGGGTATCTAAGCCTGTTCGCTCCCCACCCTTTCGCTCCTCAGCGTCAGTTACGGCCCAGAGATCTGCCTTCGCCATCGGTGTTCCTCCTGATATCTGCGCATTCCACCGCTACACCAGGAATTCCAATCTCCCCTACCGCACTCTAGTCTGCCCGTACCCACTGCAGGCTGGAGGTTGAGCCTCCAGTTTTCACAGCAGACGCGACAAACCGCCTACGAGCTCTTTACGCCCAATAATTCCGGATAACGCTTGCGCCCTACGTATTACCGCGGCTGCTGGCACGTAGTTAGCCGGCGCTTTTTCTGCAGGTACCGTCACTCTCGCTTCTTCCCTGCTAAAAGAGGTTTACAACCCGAAGGCCGTCATCCCTCACGCGGCGTTGCTGCATCAGGCTTTCGCCCATTGTGCAATATTCCCCACTGCTGCCTCCCGTAGGAGTCTGGGCCGTGTCTCAGTCCCAGTGTGGCCGGTCACCCTCTCAGGCCGGCTACCCGTCGACGCCTTGGTGAGCCATTACCTCACCAACAAGCTGATAGGCCGCGAGCCCATCCCCAACCGAAAAATCTTTCCCACCACAGAACATGCGTTCATGGTGCATATCCGGTATTAGCAGCCGTTTCCGGCTGTTATCCCAGAGTCAGGGGCAGGTTGCTCACGTGTTACTCACCCGTTCGCCACTGATCCACTCCAGCAAGCTGGAGCTTCACCGTTCGACTTGCATGTGTTAAGCACGCCGCCAGCGTTCATCCTGAGCCAGGATCAAACTCTCCGTAAAAAACGAATGCCACAACA
>NZ_JBMDJT010000072.1:0-1273 GCF_057809335.1 Microbacterium sp. FG3
TGGGGTGTGACACTTCTTGTAGACGGTCGTTACCAGGAAGGAACGACAGGCAGAGATGTCTACGAATCGCAGGAAGTTCACTGAGGAGTTCAAGGCCGACGCGGTCCAGCTCGTCGTGCAGGGCGGCCGCCCGATCGCGCAGGTCGCGCGGGAGTTGGAGATCAACGAGAGCTCGCTCGGGTACTGGGTGAAGGCGTATCGGGCCCAGCACCCCGACCCGGAGACGGCGCCGCCACCGGTGGAGGCCGCGCGGATCGCACGGTTGGAAGCGGAGAACCGGCGGCTCGCGGAGGAGAACGCGTTCTTGAAAAAAGCCGCGGCCTTCTTCGCGAAGGAGCAGCGGTGAGCGAGAAGTTCACGCTGATGCACGCGGAGAAGGCCACCTTCACGATCGAGCTGATGGCGCGCCTGCTCAGCGTCTCACGCGCCGGCTACTACGCGTGGGCGAAGCGGCGGGACACGATCCCGCCGACCACGGCGCGGAGGGTGTGGCTGTCTGGTGTGATCACGCAGATCCACGACGACTCGCACGGGGTGAACGGGTTCCGGCGGGTGCTCGCCGAATTGTCTCGCCGCGGGATCGCCGCGTCGGAGGGTCTGGTCCGCAAGATCATGCGGGAGGCGGGGATCTTCGGGATCCAGCCCCGCTCCAAGAAGCGCACCACGATCCCCGCCGACGACGTGGTGACCCGCCCCGATCTGCTCAAGCGGGACTTCACCGCCGACCGGCCCGGGGTCCGCTTCGTCGGCGACATCACCTACCTGCGCACCGGGGAAGGGTGGCTGTATCTGGCGACGGTGATCGACCTGTTCAACCGTGAGGTCGTGGGCTGGTCGATGGCTGAGCACATGCGCACCGAGCTGATCGGCGACGCCCTCACGATGGCCCATACCCACGGGCGCATCGAGTCGGGCGCTCTGTTCCACTCGGACCGCGGAAGCCAGTACACCTCTGACGAGTACGCCAAGCTCGCGGGCCGTTTCGGGGTGCGGTTGTCGGTGGGAAGGACCGGGGTGTGCTGGGACAACTCGGTCGCCGAATCGTGGTTCTCGATGCTCAAGAACGAGATGTACTACCGGCAGTCCTTCGCGACCCGGCGGCGAGCGAGATTCGCCGTGATGCAGTACATAGAGGTGTTCTACAACCGCCGCCGGCTGCACTCCACCCTCGGCTACCGCACCCCCGCCGAGACCCGGGCCGCCTACTACGCCCAGACCGCAACCGCGGCCTGAAATCCACAAAGAGATCGTCTACGAAGCTTGACACAGCCCA
>NZ_JBMDJT010000073.1:0-1246 GCF_057809335.1 Microbacterium sp. FG3
AGATTACGAAGAGGTTCGCCCGCGAGTATGCGAAGGCCGGGCGGGCGGAGAAGGGTCGGTTGCTGGACGCGCTGGTGGAGACCACGGGCTGGCATCGCGACTACGCCCGTCGCGCGATCCGCAACGCGCTCGCCCGCAAGGGCGCGGCCCGTGACCAGCAGCGCAAGCCGCGACCGAGGAAGTACTCGTACGACGCGCTGGTGGTGTTGCAGGAGGTGTGGGCGCTGTCGGGGCAGCCGTCGGGGAAGTACCTGGCCGCGGTCATGGATGACACTCTGGAACGGCTGGTGCGGTTCAACGAGCTCGTCCGAGTCGCCGCCCGCGTGACCGAGGGGGTGCTGGATGAGCTGCGGTCGATGAGCGCGGCGACGATCGACCGGTATCTGAAGCCGCACCGGGATGCCCGTTACCCGGGAGCCCTGTCGACGACGCGCCCGTCGCATATCCTGCGCTCGTCGATCCCGGTGCGCACCGCGATGGACGGGCTGCCGCCGGGGCCGGGGTTCTACGAGCTGGACACCGTCGCGCACTGCGGGCACACCACCAAGGGCGAGTACCTGCGCACGCTCACCGCGACGGACCCGGTGATCGGATGGACGCTGCTCCGCGCGATCCGCAACAACGCGCACGTCAACATCAGAGCCGGGATGGACTGGCTGCGGCGGGCCTCCCCGGTGCCGATCGCGGGGATGGACTTCGACAACGGGTCCGAGTTCCTGAACTGGTCGGTGATCGCCTGGTGCGACGAGCGGGAGATCCCCGTCACGAGGGGCCGCCCCTACCAGCACAACGACAACGCCCACGTCGAGCAGCGCAACGGCGACTGGGTGAGACGGCACGCGTTTCGCTACCGATACGAGACCGAACACGAGCTGCGCCTGCTCAACGAGCTGCACTCCCTGGTGATGAAGCGGAAGAACCACCTGCTGCCCTGCGTGAAGGCCACCGGCTGGACCCACACCACCTCGGGGCGTAAGAAGCGCGTCTACGACACGCCCAGAACCCCGTATCAGCGGCTCCTCGACGCCGGCGTGCTCGACCAGCGCACCGCCGAGCGACTGGCCGAGGAGCACGCGAAGCTGAACCCGGCAGCGATCACCCGTCGCATCACCCGCATCCAGCAGCAACTCATCGACCTCGCCGCCGCCCGCACCCAAGGCACCCGCCCCGCCGCCTGAGCTACGCGGACCTCTTGCGTGAGGCACGCGTCAACCGCTCCCGGACCTATTGACATGAGGCAAGACGG
>NZ_JBMDJT010000074.1:0-1234 GCF_057809335.1 Microbacterium sp. FG3
GGCGGATTCAACCGGTCAACGCAATGGGTGCTGTGAGATGAAGCAGACGTTGATCTCAGGAGGCATCGGTTGCAGGGCAAGCATGGTCATCTCAGTCGTGAGCAGAAGCAGCTCGCGCTCCGTCTCCACTCGAAGGGATGGAGACTCATCGACATCGCTCGCGAGATCGGGTGCACGGCGCCGATGGTCGGCCGCATGGCGAGGGAAGGGCGTCACCTCGACGGGAAACCGTTCGGCTGGGAGCCGCGCGAGGGTCATCTGACGGTCTTCGATCGCGAGGAGATACTCGTGGGTCTCGCCCGCGGTGACACGCTCACTGCGATCGCGCGCAGCCTCGGGCGGGCGGTGTCGACGATCAGCCGCGAGGTCAAGCGGGGCGGCGGACGCGAGGAGTACTCGGCGTGGCGGGCGCATGAGGACGCCCGGGAGCAGGCCCGCAGGCCGAAGCCGTTCAAGCTTGACGGTGGCCGGTTGCTCGAGACCGTGACAGCGCAGTTGAAGCAGCTGTGGTCGCCGCAGGAGATCGCTGCCCGCCTACGGTTGGAGCATCCCGACGACCCGGAGATGCACGTGAGCCACGAGACGATCTATCAGTCCCTGTTCGTACAGGGACGCGGGCAACTGCGCCGAGAACTCGCCCGCTGCCTGAGATCGGGACGCACGGCCAGGAAGGCGCGAACCGCAACGGATCGGCGCGGCCGTCTGCCAGGGATGGTCATGATCAGCGAGCGCCCCGCTGAGGTCGAGGACCGTGCCGTTCCCGGGCATTGGGAAGGCGATCTCATCCTTGGTGAGAACAGCCGTAGCGCCGTCGGAACCCTCGTCGAACGCAGCACCCGCCTCACGCTCCTGCTGCATTTGCCTGATGGGAAGAGTGCAGACAAGGTGGAGGCCGCGATGCGCGAAGCGATCACCGCGCTCCCGTCGTCGCTGGCGCGGACGATCACCTGGGATCAGGGCGCGGAGATGGCCAAGCACCTCGAGTTCACAGCCACAACCGGGATCCCGATCTACTTCTGCGACCCGCACTCCCCGTGGCAGCGGGGCAGCAATGAGAACACCAACGGGTTGCTACGTCAATACCTTCCGAAGAGCACCGATCTGAGCATCGTTAGCCGCGCGGACCTGACCGCGATTCAGGACTCGCTCAACGGCCGACCACGCAAGACGCTCGGATATCTGACACCATCGGAGAAGTTCACGGAACTCGTTGCGACCACCGGTTGAATCCGCC
>NZ_JBMDJT010000075.1:0-1134 GCF_057809335.1 Microbacterium sp. FG3
CCCGGGGCCCGCGCGGCCGCCCGTTCCGCCGCCGCCCCCGGCGCCCGAGCCCACGGCCTCCCCCGCCCCGACGGCGGCCGTGGCCCCCGCGGTCCCGCCGGCGGTTGCCGCCCCCATGGACGCGAGCCCGCCCGCGCGGCGCCGGTCGCTGCCTCAGGAGCCGGTGGCCGAGCAGAGCGCCCGCACCGAGGAGGAGGCGGGGCTGCCGCTGCACACCATGCTGCCGCGCGAGGCGGTCACCCGCTTCGGACAGCCCGAGCGACGCCGGCGCTCCTCGTCCGGCGCCGCCTCGGCGCCCTCCGGGCCCGTGCCCGCGTTCCGCACCGACGACGGCACGGTGACCCCCGTCGACCGCCTCGGCTACATCGGCCGCCGCCCGTCGGCGCCCGACGAGCACCCCGACGCGCTCCTCGTGACCGTTCCCGACGAGGACCGCTCGGTCTCCCGCTCGCACGGCCGCTTCGGCGTGACGAACGGTCAGCTCTGGTACGAGGACCTGGGATCGGGCAACGGCTCGATCCTCGAGCTGCCCGACGGGCGCTCCACGACGCTCACGTCGCACCAGCGGGTGTCGCTGCCCACCGACTCCAAGCTCATCATCGGCTCGCACACGGTGCGCATCGTCGAGCACCGGGGCTGACCCGACCCCGTCCGCACGAGGCCAGGAGCCGCGCCCGACGAGCATGAGAAAGGCCCGGGACCACGTGGTCCCGGGCCTTCTGCTCACGTCACCAGGCGAGCTCGTCGCGGTCCTTGTCGTCGCCGCGGCTCCCCGAGCGGCCGAGGGCGCC
The DNA here is from genome assembly GCF_057809335.1 of Microbacterium sp. FG3. NCBI lineage: Bacteria > Bacillati > Actinomycetota > Actinomycetes > Micrococcales > Microbacteriaceae > Microbacterium > Microbacterium sp. FG3. Next base: position 792 of record NZ_JBMDJT010000075.1, read on the forward strand.
GAGGTCGGTGACGACCTCTTCCTCGTCGAGCTGCATGGCGATCAGGTCGAGCGAGTCGCGCTTCTTCTTGCGGTCGTTGCCCGCGCCCGCACCGCCGGCCATGACTCCGCCGCCGGTCGCACCGCGCGCGGCAGCACCCGCGCCGGCCGCGCCGCCCGTGCCCGCCGCTCCGGCGCCACCGCGACCCGCGGCTCCGCCGTTGCCCAGCACGCCGCCGTGGCCTGCCTTGCCGCTGAGCCCGCCGCGCGTTCGCGGCGCGCGCGAGCCGTTGCCGCCACCGGGTGCCGCGCCGCCGGCCATCACGCCGCCCGCGCCCACGCCGCCGACGCCGGCACCACGAACG
>NZ_JBMDJT010000076.1:0-954 GCF_057809335.1 Microbacterium sp. FG3
GGGAAATCGACTGGGTCGTCTCGATCGACTCCACGATCGCGCGCGTGCATCAGCACGGCGCGACCCTCGCCCGGGACACAGGGGGCTGTGCCGAATCACAAGAATCCGTGGTCCGAGCCGCCTGATCACGGGATCGGACGCTCCCGCGGCGGGCTGACGACCAAACTGCACCTGGTCTGCGACGGCCGCGGCCGGCCGCTGAGCATGATGATCACCGCCGGGAACATCAACGACACCACGATGATGAGCGCGGTGCTGGAGAACATCCGCGTTCCCCGCGACGGGAAGGGCCGCCCCCGCACCCGCCCCGACCGGGTGCTCGCCGACAAGGGGTACCCCTCAAGGGCGAACCGCGCCTGGCTCCGCGACCGGAGGATCGCGGCGACCATCCCCGAGCGGGACGACCAGATCGCGCACCGCCGCAAGAAGCCGGGCCGGCCGATCGCTTTCGGCGACAAGCAGAAGGAACGCTACAAGGGACGCAACGTCGTAGAACGCTGCTTCAACCGTCTCAAGCAGTGGCGCGGCATCGCGATGCGCTCGGACAAACTCGCCCGCAACTACCGAGCCGCCGTCAGCCTCGCCGCGGCGCTGATCTGGATCAAGACCGATCTCCGCTGAGCGCTTCGCGCTCCTGCAGCGTGCGCTCAAGCTGTCCCACCGTCGGCGCACCCGCAAAGCCGCGCTCGGTCAGATAGACCCTGCACGCCAAGTCGGCAGTGTTCCCCTGGGACGGGAACAAGTCCTGACCGTCCAGAAGAATCGTGGGCGAGCCCGCGAAACCAGAGCTCACCGCCTCAGCCTCGGTGCGGATCAACACGAACTCCACCGGAACATCGCCCCGTCCGATCGAGTCGAGCACCAGCCGTACTCGATCGCCCGCCTCCTGCCAATTCGGGCAATCCTCGATATGCAGCACCTGGATCTTCACACGCCCATTCTCCCGCGCAACTC
>NZ_JBMDJT010000077.1:0-709 GCF_057809335.1 Microbacterium sp. FG3
TGGCGGGCCGTTGAGCCCGAACTCGTCAAGCTGGCTGCCGACGAGTCCCGGTTCGAGAACGTCACCACCCTCGGCGTCGACGAGCACATCTGGCATCACGTCGACTCCCGCAAGCGCGGCCCGAAGGAGCTGACCGGGATGGTCGACCTGACCCGGGATGAGCACGGTCGCACCCGTGCCCGGCTGCTCGACCTCGTGCCGGGCAGATCGGGGAAGGCCTACGCGGCCTGGCTCGACGAGCGCGGCGACGCGTTCCGGAACAACGTGAAGGTCGCGGCGTTGGACCCGTTCGCCGGATACAAGACCGCGATCGACGACAAGCTCGAGGACGCCGTCGCGGTGCTCGACGCGTTCCACGTCGTCAAGCTCGGCACCGCCGCCGTCGACGAGGTCCGCCGACGTGTCCAGCAGGACACCCTCGGTCACCGCGGCCGGAAGGGCGATCCGCTCTACGGGATCCAGACCATCCTCCGCGCCGGCGCCGAGAACCTCACCGAGAAGCAGCGGGCACGGCTGGTCGCGGCGATCGAAGCCGCCCCTGCCCATGATGAGGTGTTCGTCGCGTGGCAGTGCGCGCAGCAGCTGCGCTCCGCCTATCACCAGAAGGACCTCGCCGAAGGGCGGAAGATCGCAGAGAAGGTCGTGGAGTCGTTCCACACCTGCCCGATCCCCGAGATTGCACGCCTCGGCCGCACCCTCCGGCGGTGGA
>NZ_JBMDJT010000078.1:0-703 GCF_057809335.1 Microbacterium sp. FG3
GCTCCTCCCGCCCGGCGCGGCGTGCGCCGGGCACGGCGCTTCGGGAGCACGGCGGTGACGGCGTCGGCGCCGGGCCACGCGCTCGTCTCGCCGGGCTGCGGGTCGTGCCGCGCGGGCGGTGCGTGCCGGGCGTCGGCTTCGGCCTGGTCGGCGCGGGGCCCGGTGGTGTCGACGGTCACGAGGCGACCGCCCCGAGGCCGGGCCCGCGCATCAGGCCGACGACGTACCACCCGCCCCACAGCAGCCCGGCGGCGCCGATGCCGCCGCCGGCCCACCACGCCCACACGGGGATCGTGGGTGCGTCGTCCCCGGCGGATGCCTTGTCGGAGGCGATGATGACATCCGCCAGGGCCGTCCCCTCGCACCAGCCCGTGAACTGCAGGGTGTGCGCACCGGGAAGCGTCTTGTCGGAGACGGGGAACACCGCCCGCACCGTGCCGGTGTCATCCGCCGTGAACGAGCCGATCAGCACCGGCTCGCTGAAGATCACCAGCTGCACCTGCTCGCCGGCGCCGAAGCCCGCCGCGGTCGCGGTGACGTTCTCGCCGGCGTGGTACACGCCCTTGTCGACCGTCGCCTCCTCGCCGCTCGTGGCCGGCTTCGTGGGCACCTCGGGCTCGGCCGGCGTGCACGAGGCCGCCGGCTCGCCGTCGGCCTCGGGCGCCGGTGCGGCCGCGCCGCCGCCCGAACCGCCGCGCGCGCC
>NZ_JBMDJT010000079.1:0-629 GCF_057809335.1 Microbacterium sp. FG3
AGGTGGCGATGGTCGGCGATGGCATCAACGACGCCGTCGCTCTCGCTACCGCCGACCTCGGCCTCGCGCTCGTCTCCGGGACCGACATCGCCCTCAAGGCCGCCGACATCATCCTCGTCCGCGACGACCTCCACGTCATCCCCGACGCGATCGCGATCTCCCGCAAGACACTCCGCACGATCCGCACCAACCTCGGCTGGGCCTTCGGATACAACATCGCCGCGATCCCCATCGCCGCAGCAGGCCTCCTCAACCCCCTCATCGCCGCGGCCGCGATGTCTTTGTCCTCCGTGCTCGTCGTCTACAACAGCCTCCGCATCCAACGCGTCCGCAGCACCGAGACTGGGTCTGTCCGCTGAACGGGGACTGTCGACGGACTCGAGATCGTCGCGATATACCCGGAGAGATCGGTGCTGTTTCGAAAGTAGGGTCTAGCGGCGCTCAGGCAGTCGTTGCCTCCGCCTTGTCCCCTCGCCGTGCGGTGAGGAACAATCGGACACCGGTGACGATGTAGACGATGAGCAGGACGAACGTCACGGTGCTGGCCCCAATGGCCAGCGGGCACTCGGCTTGGCCGGAGATGAGCTCGCCGACTTTCAGTACGTTCATGCTGGTTCCGAGGACTCCGA